>NZ_JAXBLX010000029.1:0-58719 GCF_037027555.1 Halalkalibacter kiskunsagensis
TTACTAAATTGCTAAACATTGACGAGAAAACATGTTTCTCTATTTCGCTTGGCTTTTGTTCAGTTTTCAAAGAACTAATTTGTCGTTTCACAGCGACTTTCATATATTAACAAAACCAAGGAGGATTGTCAACACTTTTTTAAAAACTCGTAAGTCGTCTTGGCGACAAGGAATAATATATCATCTACTAAAACTAATTGCAAGGCTTTTTCAGAAAAAAGTTGATATAAATTAAAGCAGTTGTTCAAAAAGGAAAAACACAATCTTTTTGAACAACCTCACAAAACTCATGATTCCTATCATGCTAGAGATTAACAACCGCCCCTAATATCAACAATATACTTTATTCACCTTGCTCACGATGGCGCATTTGCGGGAATAATAATACGTCTCGGATAGATGGTGAATTGGTTAAAAGCATCACTAATCGATCAATCCCGATTCCAAGCCCACCTGTTGGCGGCATTCCATACTCTAGCGCTTCAACAAAATCTTCATCCATCATATGAGCCTCATCATCACCTTGCTCGCGCTCAACAAGTTGTTGCTCAAAACGACCACGTTGATCGATCGGATCATTTAACTCAGTAAATGCATTCGCGTGCTCACGACCAACGATAAACAATTCAAACCGATCGGTGAAACGAGGATCTTCTGGATTCTTTTTTGCTAATGGCGATATTGCCAATGGGTGCCCATAGATAAACGTTGGTTGAATAAGCTCTTCCTCTACAAAGTGCTCAAAAAACTCATTTACAACATGACCATATGTCATCGTTTCTTTTACATGAACGTTATGTTCCTTCGCAAGGGCTCGCGCCTCTTCGTCACTCATTTCCTTCCAGAAATCTACACCTGTCTTATCTTTAATCGCATCAACCATATGAACTCGTTTCCACTTCGGTTCTAGGTCCACTTCGTATTCACCGTACGTCACAGTCGTCGTACCCAACACTTCTCTTGCAATATGCGCGACCAACTCCTCTGTTAATTCCATAATATCAAGGTAGTCAGCATAGGCTTCATATAACTCAATCATTGTAAACTCCGGGTTGTGACGTGTTGACACACCTTCATTACGGAAGACACGGCCAATCTCATAAACTTTTTCCAAACCACCGACAATTAAACGTTTCAAATGTAATTCAATCGCAATACGCATATAAAGAGTCATGTCTAACGCATTATGATGCGTAACAAACGGACGAGCTGAAGCTCCACCAGCAATTGAATGCATTGTTGGTGTTTCCACTTCTAAATAGCCTTTGGAATCCAAATAACGACGCATTGATTGGAGAATTTTACTACGTAATACAAATGTATCTCTTACTTCCGGGTTTACAATAAGGTCAACGTAACGTTGACGATAGCGCTGCTCGATATCTTTTAATCCATGAAATTTATCTGGTAGTGGACGAAGTGATTTCGATAACAACTCAAACTTTGTAACTTTAATGGAGAGTTCACCAACTTTTGTTTTAAAAGCTGTCCCCGTTATCCCAACAAGATCACCAATATCAATTGTATTAAACAAATCATACTGATCATCACCGACTGCATCTTTCCGAACATAAATTTGTACTTGTCCAGTTAAATCTTGAATATGAGCAAATCCTGCTTTCCCCTTGCCACGCTTTGTCATAATACGTCCCGCAAGTGTAACCTCATGTCCTGCCTCATCAAGTGCTTCTTTCGATTCCTCTCCAAAAGACACAGTCATTGACTTTGCTGTATGCGACCGTTCAAATCGCCCTCCAAATGGGTCTTGCCCTTGTTCCTGTAACTTCGCCAATTTTTCCCTACGTACTGCCAGCTGATCATTTAACTCAAGTTCTTGAGCCATTTGCACATCATCTCCTCTATTATCTATTCCATTCATCGAGTAGCTCGTTATATGTAGAAAAACTGCCAGCGTATCACACTGGCAGCATTATAATTACAAACGAATTATAGTGAAGTACATCAGAAAAGTCAAACAACACTTGATTGTTGTTCGGCCATCCGTACTTCTAACTCATCAACAAAAGTATATAAAGTATCTGCTACATTGTCCCTTGTTTCAAAGCTATTAATTTTTTCACGAACACGACCATTGCCTCGCATGCCTTTTAAATACCACGCTGCGTGCTTTCTCATTTCACGAACTGCTACACTCTCACCTTTTAGCTTAATGAGACGATCTAAGTGGATCATACAAACATCAATTTTTTCACGAGGTGTTGGTTCATCTGCTAATGTACCATTTTCTAAATATTGAATCGTTTGATATAACATCCACGGGTTCCCAAGCGCAGCACGCCCGATCATAACACCGTCCACTCCAGCTTCATCTAACATACGACGCGCTTCCTGGGGGGTTGTCACATCACCATTTCCGATAACAGGAATGTTAACAGCACCTTTTACCTCTTTAATGATGTTCCAATCTGCTTTGCCTTCATACATTTGCACACGTGTTCGACCGTGTACAGCAACTGCACTACCTCCTGCACGTTCAACCGCACGAGCATTTTCCACCGCATATACATGGTCAGCATCCCAACCAATACGCATCTTAACCGTGACAGGCTTATCAACTGCATCAACAGTTGCTGCTACCATTTCATAAATCTTATTTGGATCAAGCAACCACTTAGCTCCTGCATCACATTTCGTAATCTTTGGAACAGGACAACCCATATTAATATCAATGATATCAGCATTCGTATTTTTATCTACGAACTTGGCCGCCTCTACAAGTGTTTCCTTTTCACCACCAAAGATTTGTAAGCTTAATGGTTTTTCACGTTCATCTACGTATAACATACTTAGAGACTTTTCATTTTGATGCAAAATCGCCTTATCACTAACCATCTCTGCACAAACTAAACCTGCACCAAACTCTTTTGCTATTAAACGAAATGCCGGATTACAAACACCGGCCATCGGTGCTAGAACTACTTTATTTTTCATTTCGATATCGCCAATTTTCAACATACTACTCACCTCCAAATAGATAACCTTTCATCAGGTATTAAGTCATGCTTTGGCACTTGTAACACAGACGTCATCTTCTCGATCATCGAATCAGTAGCAAGACGATTGCCACGCTCGACTTCTCCTAACACAGAGACAGACATCCCTATTTCTTTTGCAAATTCTTCTTGCGTATATCCTTTGAGCTTTCGATAGGCTCGAATTTTTCTTCCGTTGTTTCTGGATTCCATATCGTTACCCCTTCTTTATCCGGTAATTCATCATAGATCTCTTGAATGGTTTGTCCGAGATGCTTTGCATACAAATTTGGATGGATTTCCTTTAGCGGAACAATCACAAATGCTCGCTCCCACATTCTCGGGTGGGGGATCGATAGGTTCTCCATCATCATATTCTCTTGGTCAAACAGCAAAATGTCAAGATCAATTGTTCGTGGTCCCCACCTAATATCTCGTTCACGCCCGCAATCACGCTCGATTGACTGGGTTACCCCCAATAATTCCCACGCGGAAAGTGCTGTCTGAATATACACAACCATATTTAAAAAAGACTGTTGATCAACATACCCAACGGGTTCCGTTTCATAAATAGACGAACGTTTCACAACTTGTATATGTTCCTCTGCACGTAAAAGCTCGATTGCTTTCTCTAAATAATCGTATCGATCACCAATGTTAGATCCTAACGCAATATAGACATCGTGTTTCATCAGCGCGACCTCGTGATTTCTATCGCAACCGATTGGTAATGACCAGGTATAGGTGGATCAGGCTTAATAACTTTCACCGTACACTCTTGCAACCGGTCATATTGAGTCAGAAGTTCACTAGCAATGGTTTCTGCTACAGATTCAATTAGTTTAGAAGATTGGCCTTCAACAATCGTTTTAACGCGATTATACACATCACCGTAATTAATCGTTGCATCTAACTCATCTGTTGCTCCTGCTTCTGTTAAATCCAAATGTAAAACTAGATCAACAATAAAACGCTGGCCGAGTTTCTGCTCTTCTTGAAATACACCATGATATCCGTAAAAGGCTAGTTGATTCATATAAATTTTATCCATGAGTCATCTCCTTACCGGTCAAGGCATCCATCATCTTAGCCATCCGAAACATTTCTTTCACATCATGAACTCTCATGATATGACACCCTTTCATAATACCATAACATACCGTTGCACCTGTTCCTTCAACTCGTTCATCAACTGGTAACTGAAGAGTCTTTGCAATAATCGACTTTCTGGATGTTCCTAGTAAAACAGGATAACCCATATCAACGATTTGATGTAAATTTCTCATTACCTCGAGATTTTTATCATGTGTTTTCGCAAATCCAATACCAGGATCAAGGATGATGTTTTCTTTTGACACTCCTCGGCTTGTGCAAATTTCGATACTCTCTTCTAAATCCTTTAAAACATCTTGCATTAAATCTGTATACGTTTGATCTACGCGGTTGTGCATCAAGATGATCGGAACATGTAAATCAGCTGCCACATCGGCCATACGGTTATCCCATTTAGCTCCCCACACGTCATTAATAATCGATGCTCCAGCCTCAATTGCTCGTTTCGCCACTTCTGGTTTATACGTATCAATTGAGATGGGCACAGAAATTTCTTTCGCTATTTTTTCAATAATCGGCACTACTCTTCTAATTTCTTCTGCTTCATCCACCATTTCCGCACCAGGTCTTGTTGATTCCCCGCCAATATCAATGATATCAGCACCGTCTGCAACAAGTTGCTTTGCACGTTCAACAGCTCGCTTCTCCTCATCATACTTTCCGCCATCAGAAAACGAGTCTGGTGTAAGGTTTACGATCCCCATAATTAATGTCCGCTTCTTGTTTAGTAACTCTTGAATCATGTTGTGCCTCCATTCAATTCTGAACTGCTCCATAACCGCTCTCTGTAAAACGCTATCAGTCTCCTTAACTCACAAGCAATCAATTGTTCTCCACTATACAGCTTGTCACTAAGAGAATGTAAGGAGACAACCTCTTGTATCGAGTTTGTAATAAACGCTTCATCTGCATTCAAGACATGATCAGGTCGAAAGAAGCCGATTTGATACGGAATGTTCTTACGCTCTAGTAAAGAGAGAACAAACTGCCTCATAATTCCGTCCAATATCCCCGTCTTTACACTCGGGGTAAACACAATGCCTTCTTTTACCCAAAATAAATTGGAGACGATCCCTTCCGCAACAAATCCTGCCTCTGTTAGAAAAATCCCTTCATCATTACTAGTATCTCCTAATTCTCGTTTAGCCAAAACGTTATTTAAATAGTGATGGGATTTTAAACGAAACTCTCCTTCAGGTGTGTTTCGTTTAGTTGAAAGAATTCTAGCACTTTTTGAGATGACACTTTGTGTAGGCAGTGGCTTCATATAAACAATCGTTGTTGGATTTGTGTATTCTCCTGTATACAACCCAAGTTCATTTGGACCAGCTGCCACATTCCACCGTACATAAGCACTTTCAAGTTGGTTCGCCAAAAGCAATGCTTGAATCACTCCAACGATCTCTTCTCTTTTCATCGACCATTTGATACCAAGAGTCGCGAGCCCCTCCTGCAAACGCTGAAAATGGTCATCCAGTAAAAATGGATGACCATGATCAACGCGGAACGTTTCAAACAGACCAAGACCGTACATATATCCATGATCAAAAGCAGAAATGGTAGCTTCCTCTTTGCTTACGACCTGGCCATTTATATAGACGAACACGTTGAAGTCTCCTTGCCATACGTTTCAACAAAGTTTCGTAGAAGTTGCTTTCCCGCTTCCGTCATAATAGACTCTGGGTGAAATTGAACGCCTTCAATTGGAAGATCACGATGACGAATCGCCATTATTTCTCCTTCATCCGTTTCTGCTGTTACAACAAAGCAGGCAGGTAACGTTTCTTTCTTCACAATAAGAGAATGATATCTCGTTGCTGTCAGTGGCTTGGGCAAGCCTTTGAAAATCGTTTCACCATCGTGATGAATATTTGATGTTTTTCCGTGCATTAATCGTTCAGCTCGGATGACATCGCCGCCGAATACTTGGGCGATGGACTGATGCCCGAGACACACACCAAAGATCGGAATTTCCCCCGCAAAATGCTTAATTGTTTCTAGACTAATTCCTGCTTCATTTGGGCTTTTCGGTCCTGGTGAAATCATAATATAATCGGGTTGTAGCTCTTCTATTTCTGCTAATGTAATCTGGTCATTCCGTTTAACAATAAGTTCATGCCCCATCTCCCCTAGGTATTGAACAAGATTGTACGTAAATGAGTCATAATTATCAATCATTAAAATCATATTCTTCTCCTCCTCAGCTCAATCTAACAATCGTTTTTCTCATCTCTTCTTCACTAGTCTCTAATGCGTGCCAAAGTGCTCTTGCCTTTTTTAAAGATTCTTTGTATTCGTTGGATGGGATCGAATCAATCACAATTCCTGCTCCTGCTTGAACATGAGCTTGTCCATCTTTGCAAACCATCGTCCTGATAGCAATATTTAACTCCATATTCTCATCAAATCCAATCCAACCTATAGAACCAGTATAAATCCCTCTGCGAACTGGTTCAAGCTCTTCTATGATTTCCATCGTTCTTACTTTTGGAGCCCCAGTTATTGTTCCTCCAGGAAACGTTGCTCGAATCACATCATACAGGTCATATTTATCATCGGCTAATGTTCCTTTTACATTTGAAACAATATGCATGACATGTGAGTACTTCTCTATCACCATCAGTTCATCTACTTCGACCGATCCATAAGCAGAAACACGACCTAGGTCATTCCGCTCTAAATCAACAAGCATGACATGCTCCGCCCGTTCCTTTTCGTTATTAATTAAGGTCGAAGCAAGCTCTTGATCCTCTTTGTCATCCTTGCCGCGAGATCGAGTTCCAGCAATCGGCCTTGTACTAAGCTCCGTTCCATCTTTTTTCACAAGTAACTCTGGAGACGCACTTACAAACTGAAAGTCAGGTGTTTGAAAGTAACTCATATACGGAGAAGGATTCACTTGTCTTAATACTTCATAAACATGAGCCGGTTCTGTTGTTAATGGCTTTGATTGTCGAACGGACAAATTAACTTGAAACACATCTCCACGGGCAATATATTCTTTAATTTTTTCAGCCGCCGCGCAAAAGGCCTCTTCTGAGAGAGAAGCAAGTTTTCCATCCTTTTTTAAATAGGAATTCTTTGTTCTCTCGTTTTGATACTCATCTTCGTTAAGCCATTGTTTAACATAATCATCTATTCTTTTTTCTAGAGCATCACTTTCTGTGGTACGTCCATGAACGATGATCCACATCACCTGCTTCTCGTGATCATACACAAAGACATCATCAAAAAGCATAAAGTATAAATCAGGAAGCGCTAAATCATCATCTGCTATTTTAGGAAGCTTCTCAACTTCCCTAACAATATCATAGGAGAAGTAGCCAATCGCTCCTCCTTGGAAAGGAGGTAACTCCGCTATTGTTGATTGATAATAGGGAGAAAGAACTTCTTTTAAACTCTCAAGTAACGGTCCTTTTTTTTCTTCTACTTTACCGTCCATCTCAAAAGTTAAGCAATTAGATTTCCCTGATATAATAGCAAAGGGCTTTAAGCCGATAATGCTATAACGACCTCCTCTTCCACTTTCTAAGAGGACATGCTTAGGCTCACAAGCAGCTAGTTGTCGGTACCGAGTAAACCATACGTTATGATCAAGAGAGAAAGACTTCACCCTTTTTATACGATTCTGTTGCAACTCCTTCACTCCTGTCTCCATTCCTTTTCGTCTATTTTACATGAGAATACTCATTTGGGCCAAACACAAAATGAAACCTTCACCTTGTACCTAACGATTAATTGTCTTCTTATCCTTTTCTTCAATAAAGAACTGCCCCTTCATATAACTACAATAAAAAATATCTTTTATTTGACTATATCCCTTTTTTGCTAGCTCAGATAACAACCATTCCTTTGTTCTTTTAATGATAACTAGATGTTCTTCTTGAATAACCCCGTCCTGAATTAAAGGCAGTGTGAAAAGAGAAGTATTTTCGTCTTTTGTAAATATGGATAAATTTCCTGATCTCTCCAAAATAGCAAAATCAACTTCTCGTATATCGGAAATTCCTTTTTCTCGTAATTGGAATAGTACATCATCGAGGTTATAGCGTTGCTTTCTCATATTCGTCTGGTTCATTTTCCCATATTCAATAATCATGATTGGTCTACCTTCAATGAGATCTCGAAATTTTTGATTTTTTAAGCTAATCGTAGTAAGCGTCATTTGAATAAAAATCAACAAAAATATTGGCGCTAACCCTCGTGCCATTGACACTTCTGGATCCTCAATCGCAATAACTGCTAACTCCGCTATCATTAACGAAACAATAATATCTAGTAAACTCAGTTCTCCTAATTCCTTTTTTCCCATAAATCTAAAAAACGTTAGAATGATGATAAACACGATAACCGTTCGAAGTAAAATAATAATTATTTCACTCACTTTAAGATGCCCCTTTCACCTTCTAATCGCTTTTATTCTTCCCTTCACCAAGAAAATAAATGCAGGAACGACACTTCATTTTCGTTAATATCCTTAGGTTAAAGCCTTTAGATTCCTCTTTTTGTGCTAATAAAAAAGAAGGCTATGAGTCCTCACTCATAACCTCCTTATTAATAATTATTAATCTTCAAATTGATAAAGTGGTGTACTTAAGTAACGCTCACCGTTTGAAGGAATAATTGCTACTACTTTCTTACCAGGTCCAAGCTTTTCAGCAAGTTTCAAAGCTGCAGCAATTGCTGCACCGGAAGAAATGCCTCCTAGAATTCCTTCTTCACGAGCTGCACGACGAGCATATTCAAACGCTTCTTCTGTTGAAATTTGAATGACTTCATCATAAATTTCTGTGTCTAAAATTTTCGGTACAAATCCAGCACCGATTCCTTGGATTTTATGTGGTCCAGGATTTCCACCTGAAAGTACAGGCGAATCTTGTGGCTCAACTGCCGCAATGTGCACGTTCGGGAAATGCTCTTTTAGCAAACCACCTGCACCTGTAATTGTACCACCAGTACCGATACCTGATACAAATCCGTCAATTTGACCGTCAACTTGCTCAAGAAGTTCTTTCCCTGTTGTATTACGGTGAATTTCTGGGTTTGCTTCATTTTCAAACTGTTGTGGCATGAAGTAGCCTTCTTCTTTTGCTAACTCTGTTGCTTTACGAATTGCTCCACCCATTCCTTCTGGACCTGGAGTAAGAACAAGTTCAGCTCCATATGCACGTAATAGGTTACGACGCTCTAAACTCATTGTCTCAGGCATAACAAGCTTTGCTTTATATCCCTTTGCAGCTGCAACCATTGCTAGACCAATACCTGTGTTACCACTTGTCGGTTCTACAATTGTAACTCCCGGCTTTAATTTACCAGATTTTTCAGCAGCTTCAATCATCGCTAGACCAATACGGTCCTTTACACTGCTACCTGGATTCATGAATTCTAATTTCAAATAAATATCAGCATGTTTTTCAGATACAAGACGATTAACTTTTACTAATGGTGTTTGTCCGATAAGATCAGTAATTGAATTTACAACCTTCACAATAACGCCTCCTCAATCCCTAGTAAATTTATTGGTTTTATATAAATTATAATATCAGACGTTTTCTGATAAGTCAATCAACATGTTACAATTTTCCTATTTTCATGCTTGTTCTAATAAGTCTTTTAACTCGTCAGCAGTCAGCTTGTATGTTTCGTTACAAAAATGACAAACCGTTTCCGCCCCTCCATCTTCATCAATCATTGCTTGAATCTCTTTTTTCCCTAAACTAATGATCGCATTTTCTACTCGCTCCTTTGAACAGCGGCATGAAAATGTGATTGGTTGTTTGTCTAGGAACTTCACATTGTCATCACCTAATAGAGCTTGTAACATTTCCTCAGGAGGCATCCCCGCTTCCACTAGTTTGGATATAGGAGGGATTGATGCTAAACGCTTTTCAATTTCTTCAATTACATCGTCATCAGCACCTGGCATTAATTGAATAATGAACCCGCCTGCAGCCAAAATCGTATTATCGGGATTCACAAGTACACCAACCCCAACAGACGATGGTGTTTGTTCAGAGGACGCAAAATAATAAGTGAAATCTTCTCCAAGTTCCCCTGATACAAGCGGAACACTTCCTGTAAAATGGTCTTTTAATCCTAAATCCTTTACAACTGATAAATACCCATTAGTACCAACAGCTCTAGCTACATCTAACTTCCCTTGACTATTTAAGTCAAAATGGGTTTGAGGATTAGTAACATAGCCTCTTGTTTCTCCTTTAGTATTTGCATCAATAATAATTTTGCCAATAGGACCTTGCCCTTCAACTTTCACCGTGAGCTTAGAATCACCTTTAAGCATCGTTGCCATCATCGTACTTGCCATCATTGCCCGTCCTAGTGCAGCTGATGCCGTTGGCCACGTCCCTTGTCTTCTAACTGCCTCATTAACCATATTTGTTGCTACAAGTGAATATGCTCGTACTTTGCCTTCAAATGCCGTTGCTTTTATTAAATAATCTTCCATTTTTACTTCCCATCCTTACAAGTTTTTTTCATAAATCATTTGTAATCCTTTTAACGTTAAGAACGGTTCAACTATATCAATTGTTTCCGTCTCTGACGCAATTAACGATGCCATCCCACCTGTTGCAATAACCGTAGGAACCTTTTTTGCTTGTGCTTTCATTCTATTTACAATTCCATCAACCTGACCGACGTATCCATAAAAAATGCCTGCTTGCATCGCGTGTACTGTATTAGTCCCTAGTACATTCTTTGGTTTTGCTATTTCAATTCTTGGAAGTTTGGAAGCCCTTGTATAAAGCGCCTCTGTTGAAATGGAGATTCCTGGAGATATCGCACCACCCATGTATTGACGCTCCTCGTTAATATAACAGTACGTCGTCGCCGTTCCAAAGTCGACGATAACCAAAGGACTTCCATATAACCCAATAGCAGCAACTGCATTTACAATACGGTCAGCTCCCACTTCTTTCGGGTTATCATATTTAACATTTAACCCGGTTTTAATACCAGGACCAATAATCTTTGGTTTTAACCCGAAATACTTTTTACACATTTGTTCAATCGTATACATAATCGGCGGGACAACCGAAGAAATAATTATTCCTTCAATCATGTCAAAAAAGATACCCACATGGTCAAATAAACCTTTAAGGGACATCGCCCATTCATCTTCTGTCTTTTGACGACTTGTGGCAATTCTCCAATGATATTTTAATTCTTTACTCTCATAAAGCCCCAGTCCTATATTCGTATTTCCAACGTCCACTGCCATTATCATATGTATTCACCACCAGCTTTCCCTGATCCTTTAAATAGCCTTCTCTATTATTTATAAAATAGTAAGTGATTTTAGGCAATAAACCATATTTATCGATTCGTGTATATTAGTAAAAACTTGGTTTTAGACAACCCTTATTATAAAACATCACTTCTTATTATGCTCTTAATTGCACTTTTCGACCCGAATCCCTTGCTTACTTATAAAAAACTGCAGAGCTTTTTTTCTAAAATACAATGAGCAGCGTATAAATCGATTGCCACTCTTGAGTAAGCTTTCATACTTATTTGAATCCCAATTCACTCATATTTTATAAACGGGTTATCTTTATTTTTTAAAAAAATAGAGATACAAATCATATGATTTGTATCTCTATAATGTTGCTACTCATCTTTTTTCTTCTCTTCTGTAGAAGGTTGATCATCTTTATTGACATTGTTGTCATCGGAATCCTTTTCGTCATCCTTTTTAGAATTGATCGTCACCTTCATATCGGAATCAGCAACAGGTTCATCCCTACCATCCATGTATTTATTCGTATGGTGGTTATCAGGAAGCTTGCCTTCGTTAATTAGCGATTGAATCTGTTCAGCGTCAAGCGTTTCTAGTTTCAATAATGTCTCTGCGACAAGATCTAAACTCGCTTTGTTTTCTGTTAAGATTGACTTACAGCGCGCGTAGCACTCTTTAATAATACGTTGTACTTCTAAATCAATCTCGTGAGCTATCGCATCACTGTAATTTTGTTCATTTTGAATATCGCGACCAAGGAATACTTGACCACCAGAGTCTCCTGAACCAAACTGCATCGGTCCAAGTTTTTCACTCATTCCATATTCCGTAACCATCTTACGTGCAATGGCTGTAGCACGTTGGAAGTCATTGTGAGCACCTGTACTTACCTCACCAAACTGTACTTCCTCAGCGACTCGACCACCGAGTAACCCAATAATTTTATCAAGTAATTCTGGCTTGGTCATAAAGTAACGATCTTCCTTAGGAAGCATGACAGCATAACCACCAGCCATTCCCCTTGGGACAATTGTTACTTTATGAACCATATCAGCACTCTCAAGTTTCACACCAACGACGGTATGTCCAGCTTCATGCCAAGCAACAATATTTTTCTCTTTCGGAGAAATCACGCGACTTTTCTTCGCCGGACCGGCAATTACTCGGTCAATCGCTTCTTCAACGTGGATCATATTGACTTTTACTTTATTGTTTCTTGCCGCAATTAAAGCAGCTTCATTTAATAAGTTTTCAAGGTCAGCACCAGAAAAACCTGGTGTACGTTCTGCAATAGCTCTTAAATTCACGTCATCATCTAATGGTTTATTACGAGCATGTACTTTTAAAACATCTTCACGCCCATTTACATCTGGACGATTCACTTGAATTTGACGGTCAAAACGACCTGGACGTAGTAAGGCAGGGTCAAGAATATCCGCACGGTTTGTTGCCGCGATAATAATAATTCCTTCATTTGCACTAAAACCATCCATTTCAACTAGTAACTGGTTCAATGTTTGTTCACGCTCATCGTGTCCTCCACCAAGCCCAGCACCACGTTGACGACCAACTGCATCAATTTCATCAATAAAGATAATACACGGAGCATTTTTCTTCGCATTTTCAAAAAGGTCACGTACACGAGACGCACCGACACCGACAAACATCTCCACAAAATCAGAACCACTAATAGAGAAGAATGGCACACCAGCTTCACCTGCTACTGCACGTGCAAGTAACGTTTTACCTGTACCAGGAGGTCCAACAAGTAAAACACCCTTTGGTATGCGCGCGCCTATTGCTGAGAACTTACGCGGGTCTTTTAAAAATTCTACCACTTCAACAAGCTCTTGCTTTTCTTCATCAGCCCCAGCTACATCATTAAATTTCGCTTTCTTCTTATCATCGCTCACCAACTTCGCTTTGCTTTTCCCAAAGTTCATGACTCGACCACCGCCACCTTGGGCTTGGCTCAACAAGAAGAAAAATAAAATAAAGATAATGACGAAAGGAATGATCGATGTAAAGAACGTTACCCAACCACTTGCCTCATCAGCTGGTTGAATATCTACACCTAATGCAACTCCACCTGGACCTTGTGCATTGTAAAGCAACTCTGCTGATTGTTCACTTTGCAATACATATGTTTCAAAGTATTCACCTTCATCTTGGTCAGTAAATTGTCCTCGTACTAGATAAACTTGACGTACCGGCTTAGCAGAAAGCTCACGAACTTCACCTCGTTCAAGCCTTTCAGTGAACTCTGTAAATGTAACATTTTCTGTTTCTGTTTGATCCGTACTAAAGACATTCACAATTCCAATTATCACCAGAAAGATAAGTAAATAAAAGATGGTATTACGAAATATACGATTCATTCTTGACCTCCTCCCACGACAATACAACTTTATTTATCGTACCACAGTTGTTCTTTAGTTCACAAACATTAACTCTCATAGATCTCAGGCTTTAAAATCCCAATATACGGCAAGTTTCGGTACCTTTCAGCAAAATCCAACCCATAACCAACTACAAACGCATCAGGAACAATGAATCCAGCTAAATCTGGAACTAAGTCAACTTTACGTCCATCGGGTTTATCTAATAGAGTTACAACTTTCACTGATTTTGCTTTTCGATAATGAAAAAGCTTAACAAGATAACTAAGTGTTAATCCGCTATCAATAATATCTTCTAAGATAAGAACATCTCGACCTTCGACCGAGGTATCTAAGTCTTTGACTATTTTTACTTCTCCAGATGATACCATACCTGCCCCATAACTTGAGACATCCATAAAATCCATTTCAAGATGCGTATCAATTCGTTTCGTTAAATCACCCATAAATGGCATGGCACCTTTCAACACACCAACTACAAGGGGAAACTTGCCATCATATTCTTCTGTAATTTGCTTCCCTAACTCCCGACATTTTTCCTGTATCTCTTCTTCAGAAATCAGAATCTCTTTAATCTCATCCCTTATCAATGTCAAACAAACCTCCTATATTCATCAGACCCTTTGTCTGGTTCACTCTCATTTCGACGGTAACACGATACAACTAGTTTCTTTTTCGTCTCTTTGCTTACATTCGCAATTTTTGATCTGTGTAAGAAAGGCACCCATAAAATCCGCCCTTCCTCGTCCACTAAAAGCGGCCAATCCTTTCTGTCATACTTTGAGATTTTACGATCAATGAACAATCTACCTATTTTCTTCGTACCTTCCATCCCTCGACATGTCATCCGATCATTTGGCTGTTTGCCTCGAATATGAAGCGGCTTTGAAACTTCTTCATAATCTAAAATGATTTGATTGCTTTCTTCTACTACTTTAGTGTCATCTGTCACATAAGTTTCAATGAGCCATGTAGAGGTAAAAGTAATTCCTGGAATGGTAAGTGATTGTGCTTGTTCTATAACCGTATTCACTTGCCCCTTCAAAAAATGACAAACATCATATTCGCGTCGTACAAAAAGAGAGTCAGAAAAATGAATTTCACCCGACGTTTTTTCACTGTGAAGCATCTCAAGCACTTGCTCAATATGTATAGACGTAGTTACTGGTGAATTTTTCCCGTAAAGATAACTTAATATTAGATGAATCACTCTTCTTTGTAAAGGGAGGGCTACGTCAAGAAGCTTCTTGCCTGAAATTGTAACGTTTCGTTCACTTTCTTTGATGAGAATGGAAGATTTTACTTCTTTGGCCAAGGTCATTAAAAATTCGTGGTCTTCATTCTCCCACTCATTTTGCCTTTGCATATGAATATGAATATTTTGATTTTCTTTCTTTAAAAATGGCAACAGCACTTTCCGAAACCGATTACGTGTATAAGCATTCGATTCGTTACTCGAATCACGTCTTGGAACAATTGATGCTTCTATACAATAGTGCTCAATTTTCTCCTTCGTTATTCCTAAAAACGGTCGAATAATTGATCCCCTACCAAGACTTCGTTCAATTGGAATTCCATATGTATATAACGGAAGGCTTCCTCTAGCCATTTTCATAAACATCGTTTCGATTTGATCATCGCCATGATGACCTGTTGCAATTTTGCTATTCGGATATTTGTGTAGTAACTCTTTGAACCACTGATATCGTAGCTCTCTTGCAGCTACCTGCGTTCCTTTTTTCTGTTTTTTTGCATAAGCTTTTACATTTACATGCTTCATTGATATTGGTATTCCAAGCACTTTACAAAACTGCTGTACATAGTGTGCATCCGCATCTGCCTCTTCTCCCCGAAGCTGGTGGTGAAGATGACATGCCGCAACTTTTATTTGATACTGATCTTTCATCTGCCAAAGATAATGAAGCAACGCCATTGAATCAGGTCCACCAGACACTGCAACAATGACCCGTTCACACTCGTCAAATAAGTGATGCCGTTTAATAAACTTATGAACGTCTTGTTTCATAACGTTGTCCAATTCCTCCTTTACCTATGGAGAAAACCGATAATGCAAAAACAAGTCCTGCTGCAATCGCTCCAGCTCGAAGCATTGTCTCAATTCCTAGCTGCAAACCATGTATGTAATCTCCATCAACAAACGCAAGCATCGTAAAGTACGCTCTGCTTCCAGGTACAAGCGGAATAATACCAGGTATACTAAACGTTGTAACAGGTACACGGAACTTTCTCGCAAGTAAATGAGAGCAGGTCGCACAAACAAGGGAGGCTACTGCTGTAGCAAAAATATCTGACATCCCCCATGTCGGCAATGTCGAATAAATAAACCAAGCTAATACGCCAATAACTCCACCTAACCATAGAATACTCTTTGGAACATTGAATATAACCCCAAATGCCACTGTAGCAAAAAAACAAAAAATAAGTTCAAGTACCATCATTCATCCTCCTGAATTCACCTCTATAAAAATAGAGCAATTGCAAGTGCAATACCTGTTGCGATCGATAATGCTGTAGTTACTGCCTCTGCACCTCTGCTTACCCCAGCTAATAAATCTCCTGACATGAGATCTCGAACCGCATTCGTAAGGGGAATTCCGGGGACAAGTGGCATTAATGTCCCTATAATTACTTGATTGAGGTTTTCTCCAAGTCCAAAGAAAACTAGGGCAATGGCAACCGCTCCACCTAAAAAGGCAGACATGAATTCAGCAAAAAATTTCACCTTTGTATAGTCTTGAAGCATAACGATACACCAACTTGCTACAAATCCAGCAATAAAGGCAGGTATCGTATCATACAAATTTCCACCAAATATATAGGAGAAAGCCCCTCCTGCTATACCAGAGGAAAAATGCAACAAGAGCGTAGAATAATTCATCGGCGCTCTTGCAATCGCCTCTAATTTACTCCATGCTTCATCACAAGTAATTGTTCCACTTACTAACTCTCTTGAAACTTGGTTAACAAGAGTTACCTTGTTTAAGTCTTGGAGCCTGTCATCCACACGAATCATTTGCATGACATCACCCTTACCATCTTCTTCAAAGGATAGGAAAATACCTGTTGTCGTCACAAAGCTATGAACATTTTTTAGCTGTGCCGACTTCGCCATCCGTTCTAACGTTTCTTCAACTCGGTATGTTTCAGCACCATAGGTAAGCATGATTTCGCCTGCAAGCAAGCAAATATCCATCATCCGATCAGCTTTCATACCAACTCCTCCATCTTCCTAGCTGATTTTTCTCCCTTACATCATTTGTCCAAATAAGTATAGGATATATGCTAATAGAAGAAAAGAGCAAAGCAGGAAGATTTCAACAAAGTAAGAGGATTGTTTCTGTTTTTTATCGCTAGAGCTCGTCGCATTTTGTTTTTTCTTTTTGTTTTGTGTTTTTACAGGAATATGCTTATAGCTCGAGCTTTTCGAAACAGCTTTCACCATCTCTTTTCGCATTGCTTGGGCTGAGTCATACTTTCCTTGTATTGCACTAATAATCACATCGCGATATGGACGAAGAAGTGGCTTGTCAGCTACATTTTGTTTTAACAGAACAATTGGTTTCTCTCCTTTTTTTTCAAAACGTTTTGGATAAGCACAGTTAATCATGATCATGGCAACGGCAAACAAATCATAGCTAGGCTCTGCCTTTCTTGATCCGAGCCCCCAATACCCTCGATCAAAAAACTCTGTGTATTCTTTAATGGACCTTCCAACTAATGTAGTTCCACCAACATCTAGCCACCTAATTCTTGCTGGTGGTCCTACAACAAGCACATTATCAGGCTTTAAATCACCAAACACCCAACCTGCAGTGTGCAATCGGTCCAAGTCACCGAGAAGTTGTACCATTAAAATTCCTAACCACTCCACTCCGCGGTTTTGCATATATTCAATCAATTCCGTTCCTTTTAAATACTCCATCACATAAAAAGGGAACGTTCCTGTCTGGGTGATGAGATCATCGACATCTAGCAAAGAAGGTCCAAGAACCTGTCCTTGAACCTTCGAGAAGTGCTTTAATACATTAACCTCTGATGTAATAGACATACTATCCGTCCCAACCTTCAAAGCTACTAGGCCTTTGGCTGATTCTGCTAAGTAAACCGTTCCTGTTGCCCCTGCACCTAAAACTCGTACAATTTTATACGAATGATTGTGCCACTTTCCAACAATTTTTGCTCCAGCTGCTAGTTTACATACCTGATTCTTCGAGTAGCTGTTCTTCATCACCAGCCATCAAACTCCTTCTTGAACCAGACTTCGAAAATTTCTCAAGGGCGACTTGCAAAGCAGGTCCAGTCGGTGTAATTCCACCTGAGGAAAGCTTCTGAAAAATCCCGGTAAGGGAATTAAGCTGTGGAGACCAATCAAGTAACTTATCAATATCTTTTTTCTTCCCGGGAAATGAATAAAGGGCAAAGCGATTTGCTCCCATTCTAGATGTAAGACTGATAGACAAATCAGTTAACGCGTCTTGAACCATTGGTAACTTATTTCTCATGCTTGCACTTGTATCAACTAGAATCAACACATCTAAATTCATTGTTTCACCTAGTTCATCGACAACTTCCATCACTTGTCCTCTCTTTGCTGGAGAAAGATCTTCCATTTCCTGGTTTTGTCCTAAAATTTGCGTGAGTTCCTTATTTATAACTCCATGGATCGTTTGAGTCATCGCTTTACGAGTCACCATTTGTACAGTTTGAGCGAGCTGCTTTGCATAAACGACTTGACTTACTCCACCTCCAGCCATTGCAATCGCCTCTACCTCTTCAATTCCTTTTTCATTTAAATGATTGCCATCTACGACTCCAATAACATTAACCGTAATTCCTTGTTCCTTAGCAAGCGCAGCAATTGCAATCGGGTCTTCACCTTGATTTGAATGACCATCCGTTAGCAACAAAATTTGCTTTAATGTTCCTTTACTCATTACGCGTCCCCTCCAAGTAGTCTGAATGTTACCATCATTCACTACTCAAAGAGGTTTTATACGTTAGGGGATAAGAAAAACTTGATTCTGAAAGGGTCATGAAACGAAAACATATCCATTTCTCTGCTCATTCAGAACGTGAGAATACACTAAAGACCATGCATCGTTTTTTCACCTCCCAACACAGCATCCTCTCACCTAAATAACTGATGCCAAAAACGCATTTCACGTTTTTAGCATCAGCTTTCGAAACTGTTCTAAAAGAGGAAAAGCGGAGGCTACTGACAAAGCTGTTTTTTAGAGGCCACTGAAAGCGACCTTTTTTACCAACCTCTTACACGGTCTTCTTCCGCTTTTTATGAACTAATTTAGGAGATTTATATAACGGAATTGCCGACCATTTTGGCGTATTGCGTTTAATTTTTGCCACAATCACTGTCATATCATCATCAATAGACCCTTGTCCCTCTCTAATAATCTTCTCGAGAATGACGTCAGCTACTTCTTGTGGGTCATCTGTCTTTATCTCACTTAATAAACGTCTCATCCACATTTCTTTGTTTTCAACATGCTTTGGTGCATCGTAAATTCCATCACTCATCATAACTAGTAAGTCTCCAGCCTTCAGCTGTTCACTAACGACATCAACATCAAATTCTTGAATCATTCCCATTGGTAGATTGCTCGCTTCTACCTTTATAATATTGTTCCCTCTTTTAATAAAACTAGGAATCGAACCTATTTTTAAGAACCTCGTCGTCGCATTTTGAAGATCAATCATTGCTAAATCAAGCGTCGAGAATATTTCATCTGTCGTACGTAACGACAAAACTGAATTTACAGATTTAATTGCAACAGTCTCTTCAATTCCAGACTGGAGAACCTTTTGCAAAAGTTGCAGTGTTTCATTGCTCTCAAGATGAGCACGTTCTCCATTGCCCATTCCATCGCTAATAGCAATGGCATATTTCCCTGAACCTAATTCGATCGTTGAGTAGCAATCTCCAGATACCCAAGCCCCCCCTTTAGCAACATGTGCAACTCCTGTATCAATTACAAATTGTTTTGCTGAACTAAACGATATATGGCTATAACCATTTGGATAAAATCCCGACTCCTCTTTTTTCACAATGACGGTCTCTCTCAATAGATCTGATAATATCGGAGCAATAATTTTTTCGCATTTCCCATGGTCATTGTCAGCTGACACACTCATTTCAATCTCTAAATTACCTTTTTCTAAGCTGTAAATATCAATATGGCCTATTTCAAGACCAACATCTCTAAGTGCTTCTAACATTTGCTCCTCTTGAAAATGGTAGGCCTCTTTTTCTTTTTGAATTTCGCGTGCGAAGTCCCCCATGACACGTGATACTCCAAGAAGCTGATCAGCAACAAGTCTTCTGCTCTCAATCACTTGACGTTTCAGCTTTTGATTCGCTTGATAGTGCCCGTGCTCATGTCTAATTGTTTGAATAACCTTTTCCGGCTTAATACATTGTTTTTTCCACTCTGTCTTCAACACTTGATCTCTTATTTCTCCATGCTCTTCTGTTTCAGTCATAATTTTTTGCATAGAGTCATAAGTTTTAGTAAAGTTCTGAACCCAGCACCTCTCTTTTTTAAAACATGTTTGACATGTTTTTTCAGTGACATTACTTAAGAACATATCTACTTCATTGTCTTGATCTTCATTTGTTGGAGCCTGAGCAGGCGTTTGAAAACTGTTAGACAACGTTTGGAATAATGTAGAGAATTGTTCGACTCTACCAGCTGTTAAATCACGAATCTTCCGTAAGTATTGTTGCTGTTCTTTTGAGTGTTCTACTGTTCCTGGAATATACCTTGCTAGACTTGAAAATATACTTTTTGGAGTTAAAAAGAATACTAATATCGCTAACATCGATTCCATTAATGTAACGGAAACTTGTGTCGCTCCTTCGCCGTATAGACCAATTAATAGAGTACCAACAAGCAATCCAATCCCTACACCTACTTTTTTCCCTTCTTTAAGTAGACCACCTAAAAGACCAGCAAAGGCGAGTAGGCTCATCTGATAAAGACTTGCCACACTAGCCAAACTTAAGATTAAACCTGTAACCACGCCGACTGTTGAGCCTATTGCGGCACCACCTACAAACGCAAAGGCAAGAACCAAATACCTTGCTAGTACATGTTCTACTGTCATATCATACAAGACCCACCCGACTGTTCCAGTCATGACAGATGCAAGCAAGATAATTAAGCAAACAATTTCTTCATTTCGCAACGGTTGCTTTAGTTTTCGCGATGTGACAATTGGAACACTTTGTAAGAAAATCATCGTTAATATAAAGCTCAATCCAGCTTCAACCGTTGCCATCATTAATGCATAATTTGAAACAGTTCCTTCTAAGAAGAAAACAATGGCTAGTCGTGTTACAATACTTGCACTAAAAACCGTATAAGGAAGTGCCTTCGTTGAATCCTTTACATATTTTGCAACAACTTTTTGCAATAGAACGTAAGCGACTATTGCAACTAACACAAAGAACGCTTGACCATGATAACTGGTTAAAGCTCCAGCTAGTAATGAAAGAGCCGCTATGCCTGCTCGCTCTCGCTTAAGCATATAAATGGCTGCTAAAAATGGTAAAACAAAAGGAGTCAGTTCAGATAAAATCATCGCCCGTCCGAGTAAAAATCCGACGATTGCAATGATTAGCCCATATTCATAAAAAGCAGCTCGTGTAAATGTCGTCACTTTTCCACTTACTCCTTTAGCTAAGCTCGTCCACTTATTCCGAAAAGTACTTCCTTGATCAGCGGGTTCCGTCCATTCTTTGGTTAACTTCTCGATCATCAACATCCACCACCCTAGTTTTATTCGTATACTCATTAAAACAGATAGAGCTTTCATTTTTTGTCAAAATTGCAAGACTCATTCCAAAAAACGTTCGACGTCTTTCGTCTCAAATAGGTAGCAAAAGCTATTGTACGCATGGTTTGTTAGGAGAGAGTTTAATATTATAGGGGATTATTAGAGACTATGGAGAAAGATGAAGAGAGAAAGTTCCAAAAGGGGTTTTCTTTTGGAACTTTCTCTCTTCCTTATCTCTATATCTCTATTTGAAGGAGAGCAGCCCGTTGCCTCCTTTGAATAAACGGACATACTTCATTGAATCCCCTCTAGATTCACCCAAGTTTCATAGAACACAAAAAACCTTCACTCATAGAGTGAAGGTTATAATTTATGTATTTGGTAGCGGCGGAGGGAGTCGAACCCACGACCTCACGGGTATGAACCGTACGCTCTAGCCAGCTGAGCTACACCGCCAAATTGGTCAATTGCGACATTTATTAATATACTATTATCCTTACTATAAGTCAATAAGTAATTTTAACTTTTATAAAGAATTGGAAATTAAAATAACAAGAGTCCCCTTGAACTATATCAATAAAAAGGCCAAGCTTTCGCTTGACCCTTTAACAAATGTCCTCCGTATTAAAGCAGCAAGTTATCCTCGACGGGCACCTCGACCTCCACGTTTAGATTCTGTTTGACGCTTCAATGTTGAGATGCGTTCTTCACTATCCTTCAAGAAGCGATTCATTTTGTCTTCAAAAGATAAAGACGGACGTGCTTGGTTTGGTCTTGGACCACGCCCTCCACCCCCTTGTGGACGACTTCCACCTTGCGGGCGACTTGGACGTTGTGAATTGAAAGGACGAGCTGGTCGATCTGGACGGTCAGAACGTGGCGGACGCGCTGGTCGTTCAGATGCCTCAGGCCTTTCCGGACGGTCTACCGCTTTACGAATAGAGAGCCCAATCTTTCCATCCTTTTCAACATTAACTACCTTTACGAGTACTTCGTCGCCAACTTTCAAGAATTCGTTGATGTCTTTTACATAATTATCAGCGACTTCGCTAATGTGTACAAGGCCTGTAGAACCACCCGGCAGCTCCACAAATGCACCAAAATGAGTGATTCCTGTAACCTTACCCTGTAACTTGCTGCCTACTTCGATTGACATGAAAAAATAGATCCTCCTTAAGAAATCTCAAAAATGTTCATTTTTTATATTATACCTGAATGAAAAAAAATGTGTCAATTTGACGATGGTTCAGGTAATTTAAACAAAGTTTCGCCTGGCTTGGATAAATAATAGTCTCTTCTTGCTACTTCTGCAATGTAATCGAGGTCATTATAATTTTTAATGTCTTCTCGTAAACGTTGCTCTTGTAACTGCAGCTGTTTTAGCTCGTCTTCAAGGGTTAGCTTTTCTTGCCTTTTTTCCTCTAAAGAATTTGCTTGGGCATACAATGTTACAAAACCAATACTCCCTAAAGTTAAGGCAACGATCGCTAACACGGTCAGTCTACGAAAAAGACCTCGACGTTTTCTTGCTTCTAATTCAAGCTCTTGTTCGCGTTGTTGTATATAAGACTTATCCATTTCCCTTACTCTAGACGTACGATTTGTAACCATTATGTCCCCTCCTTACTCTTTCTTCTTCCTCATCGATTGGAGAAATCCCTTCATTTTACGAAAAATCGGCTTCAATTTATTTACTTGCTGATTTAACCCTGTCCATTTGTAAAGAAGGAAAAGCAACCATTTTATTGGTCTCCAAATGATTCGTAGTAAGAATAAGATTACTGCTAAACAAGCTGATAATACCATCATACATAAGGAATAGAGGACTTTCAATAAGTACTTAATCGGGTTTATTAATAATACCACAATTAACTTGATCGTAATTCGATAAGTTTGAATAACAATTGTAATTAATCTTTCTAATAATGTCTGATACAGCCTGCGAAATAACGATTGATAAGCAGCATAACCACATAACAAAGCTAAAAATATATAAAACCGGATTTCGCCATTATTCGCTTGTAGCAAGATATAAAACACAACAAGGGCTTGCATAAGCCAAAACAACAGATCACTGCATGCAACGAACCAATTGAAGGAAGGTCTCTTACGGGTGAAGCGCCCATACGTATCAATAGCTGCGCCAATGTAAATTCCCATTGCAGCCATTGATAGCATCGTATAGAGCTGAACTGTTAATGTCACTTAAATAACTTCCCAAAGAAACCTTTTGATTTGTCTTGTTGGTTTTGGTCTAGGTAAATAAGGTCATATACTTTCCCTTCAATCGATACGTTTCCTTGCTCAACATTTAAGTTTTTCATGTGTAAATTTTGGCCACGTACTGATAAGAAACCCATGACTGTCTCTAATAGAAATTCTTCATTATCAAAGCTCTCTACTTGTTTTACACCAGTAATATCTAATTGTCTTCTACCTTTTAAGATAACATCGTGATCGTTTGTTTGCCGTTCACGCCCCATAGGTGTACCAAATTCATAATGCTGATCCATCTTTTAGTCCCTCCTCCATATGCTTTCATAGCAGTTTATGAAGGAAAATCGAAAAGTAGAACAAGCCTTTCCTATGAAACCGGTGCTTCACTAATAATGGTGTACATCGTGGCAGCCTCGTCTTTTCTTACCATCTCTCGCACATTATCAATCCGAACCGTAACAAGCTTTTGTCCAAACCTGACAACTAGTTCATCACCCGCTTTCACAGCTGAACCAGCTTTGGCCACTTGGCCATTAATCGTAATTCTGCCTTGGTCACACACCTCTTTTGCCAATGTCCGACGCTTTATGAGTCGTGATACTTTTAAGAATTTATCTAGTCGCATCCTTCATCCTCCTCTTTTTAATTTTCTAGTTTCTTTGCTTCTTCCCATTTTTCGTCAAGTTCTGCTAATGTCATATCTGTCATCTTTTTTCCTTCTGCAAGTGTTGCCGTTTCAATGTAATGAAAACGATTGGCAAACTTTCGATTCGTACTAAGAAGGGCCTCTTCTGCATCAATTTTATAATAACGTGCTAGATTAGCTGTTACAAATAAAATATCACCAAGCTCCTTTTGCATATTAGTAGAATCTTGAGCCTTTACTTCCAGTAGAAACTCACCAATTTCTTCTTGCAATTTCATCCACATCGGTGCTGCATCTTCCCAGTCAAATCCTACTTTTGCCGCCTTTTTCTGTAACTTCACAGCCTCCATTAATGCAGGTAATCCTTTTGGTATAGACGAAAGGATCGATGGTTGGTGATCTTCTCCCTTCTCTTGCCGCTTGATTTCATCCCAATTCGTTACAACATCATCTACATTATCAACAGTAATTTCTCCAAAGACATGCGGATGTCTGCGAACCATTTTTTCAGTCACAGCTTTAATGACATCACGGACGGAAAAATACCCCTCATCCTCACCAATTTGTGCGTGTAACATGATTTGCAGAAGAACATCGCCAAGCTCCTCAATCAGATGATCATCATCTTCATTATCGATTGCTTCAAGTACTTCGTATACTTCTTCAATGAAATATTTCTTTAATGATTGATGAGTTTGCTTTTGATCCCACGGACAACCATTCGGTCCTCTAAGAGTTGCAATTACTTCACGTAGTTTCGTGAACTCTCCGTATAGAAGAGTCTCTTCTTGTACTGGAGGCACATAAACTGCTGTAAGATTATTTAGTGTTGTTACATGGTCTAATTCAAACAATGGTACTTTTGTCAGTTGTTCCGCTTTTGATCCGACTGCTGTTGCAATTGTGACTTCATAATCATCAGGAAAGCGTTCCATCAATGTTAATTTCACATCAGAGGCAATCATCGCATCATATACTTGTACAATAATGATATGAGAGCTCACCTCAAGTTGATCTCTATTTAACGCCGTTCCATCAACGACTTGACACCCTTCTATTGGATCGATACGCAAAGCTGTATACATCGCATCTAGAAAGCTTTGCCCTCCTAAAACGGATAATTCAACTTGGGCTTTTTTGCTTTTTTCTACGAGAAGTTGAACCGTTCGTTCGGCAACAAATGGGTGACCAGGTACTGCATATGTAATGCTTTCTTCTTGTTGAACCCTTTCCAACAGTTGCGAGACAATCGTTTGATAGACAGATTCAAAGTTGTCATGCTGTTCATAAATTGTATCAAACGATTCAAACTTTATTCCCTCTTGTTCAAGTTGATCTATAACTGGATGATCATTCGTTCGAACGTAGATTTTTTCCTGCTGCTTAAGATGGCGATAGACACCTAATGGCATTTGGTCTAAATCACCGGCACCTAAACCAATCACATTTATTTTCTTCATTCTCACCCTCTCCTTTTCATCAATCGTACTCTTAGTTTATTTAATTTCGGTATCTTGCTCCATTCTTCTTCCGTAAATAACGAGAACGTAAACAAACAGCCAACAACAACAATTCCCCCGACCAAAGCAGATGATAGAGCAATTATTGAATCAGTTGCCCTAGTATGCAAATGTAGGATCGTTGTTACTCCCTCTTTCCATAACCATGTAACAACTCCCATCAAGATAAGAACCATCACAATTTGTAGATAAGACTTATAGTTCCCTATAAATAAATGGTTCTTTCGCTTGAGAGCTAAAAGTAAATAAACAACCATTACGAAAACAGCAATAACTGTAGCCCAAGCTGCACCTATTGTGCCTAAGATCGGAACGAACATACTATTTAAAATCAGTTTCAATATTACTCCGATTCCAACTGCAATTGCTGGTAAAAATGCGAGATTATATCCTTGCAATACAGCTGAGGCGGTCACAAAAAAAGAGGAAAATAAAATTGCTATACTCATCACACGCAATACATCTGTACCAAGTGTGTCTGTAAATAACATATGATTCGTAGGCTCAATAATAATGATCAATCCGATCGTAGCTGCTCCCCCTATTAAAAGAGTCAAGCGATATGACAGTGTTTGATAATGATTGGCGGCCATTACTTTTTTTGTTGCCACTGCCTTCGATAACATTGGAACTAACGCAAGTGACAGCGTTGTCGTTAAGACTGTTCCAAGTTGAACGAGAGGCTGTCCACGGTCATAAATCCCTTTCGTTGGGAAAGCTTCACTTGCTGGTACCCCGCTCCATTGTAGGAAACGCACAATGGTAAATGCATCAATTAGCTGAAGCAATACAAAGATTAGTGCACTTAAACATATAAAAATACTTTGTCTAATCATTCCTATATTTTCATTTAGTACTTTTGC
Organism: Halalkalibacter kiskunsagensis; assembly: GCF_037027555.1. Lineage (NCBI taxonomy): Bacteria > Bacillati > Bacillota > Bacilli > Caryophanales > Bacillaceae > Halalkalibacter > Halalkalibacter kiskunsagensis. Next base: position 26,825 of record NZ_JAXBLX010000029.1, read on the forward strand.
TAGTTGAAGCTTTTTCGGATGAACCAATTGCCTTATCCACACAGCTCGTGTAAGCAAGAGTAGGGCAATAACTCCTATGACACCGCCTATGAAAGAGCCATAAGCTGCAGCTACACCTATTTTGTATGCATCAAATCCTAGCGTGACAAATAAATAGGTAAATCCTAATATGAATAATACTCGTACAAGCTGTTCAACAATATGCGAAACTGCCGTTGAAACAAGTTCGCCTTCCCCTTGATGATGGCCTCTACCAACACTTAAAAATGGAAGTAAAAAGACGACAAAGCTCATAGCCCGAATTGGACCTGCCAATTGCTCGTCTGCCATTAATTGAGCAATATAGGGCGCAAGCATAAACAGTCCTAACCATAGAAAAGTTACGATTAGTAAAAGTCCATAAAATAGCAAACTTGTTACATTCCTCGCCTCGTTCACTCGACCTGAAGCTAACAATTCAGATCGGCGCTTGGAAAGAACAACCGGGAATCCATACATAGAGAGGACCATAATAATTCCATAAAGTGGATATATTTGTTGATACACATAATAACCCATATCACCGGATAAATTTTGATACGGTATCCGGTACGCTGCACTTAGTATCTTCGCAAGCAATGCAGCCGCTGACAAAACGGCAATTCCTTGCAATACACCTCGATTTTTCACATGATTCCAACCTTTCTTGGAATCATCTTATCATAACGACCGCAAATGTTGTAGAATCTTCATGACTAAAAAACACGCTATACAAAAATGAGACTCTGAAATTAGTTACCCTAACAAACGAAAAGCTCGTCCTCCTAAGCAGGAAGCGAGCCTTTTCTCTTATTTATTGTTCCATTTGTCTAGCTAGGAAGCTTGCTGCTGTTTCTGCAAGCTTTTGCTCAATAGTACCAGATAAGTCCTGATCCTTACTGAAAATCACCACAGCACCAATCGGATCTCCATTTGCAATGATAGGCGTAATCACATAACCTTTAAGATCATCGGCATGATCTCCTACAAGATTATACTCACCGCCACTTGTTACGACAGTCGTTTTTCTCTCATCCATGACTTTTTCAACTATTTCTCCAATGCCTTTGTTTGCAAACTCTTTTTTAGGCGCACCGGCTACGGCAATAAACGTATCTCGGTCAGCGATTAAAACATAGTGATTTAAACTGTCATAAAGCGCTTCTGCATACTCCTTCGCAAAATCTCCTAGTTCAGAAATAGGGGAGTATTTCTTTAAGATAACTTCTCCATCACGATCTACGAAAATCTCGAGAGGATCTCCTTCTCGGATTCGAAGTGTTCTCCTGATTTCTTTCGGGATAACAACCCGTCCTAAATCATCAATACGACGTACGATACCTGTAGCTTTCATACTGTATTGCCTCACTTTCTAATGATGTATTCACTTGATGGTAAGTGATAAGAAAATAACCATTTCTTTTCTTAACTATAGTATCTTTCTTAAAAAAAGAACTATTCACCAATCCATGAAATTGTTTGATTCACTAAACATTCCATCTATTCCATTATTTAGAAGTAAGGCTGTTGTATTTACTTCTTTTTCGCTTTTTTAAGCGTTTTGATGATCTTTTCTATAAATAATAATACTTGCTCATCACTTAAAGATTTGGTCTTTATCGCAAATTTCAATTTCTCTCCGGCAGTTCCTAAAATAATTTCGCGCCCAAGTTTATGTGCTAGCTCAAATAGTTTTGCACCGTCCATTTTACTTGATGTTTCTTCAGACAAGATGATTTCTACTTGGTCTTTTGTTTCCGTTATTTGTTCTACTCTTTCTATGTTTGCAATCATTTTTATATGAGTTAAACGCAAGAGAAAGTCAACTTGCTTTGGATAGTCACCAAAGCGGTCTATCATTTCATCTTTGAGTTCCGTTAAATCACTAGCTGATTCTGCTCCTTTGAATCGTTTGTACATTTCAATTTTTTGTTTAGCGTCCTGAATATACGTTTCTGGAATGTAGGCATCAATTTTTACATCAAGCTCTACTTGGAAAGAAGGTTCTTTTGGTTTATCGCCTTTTCTTTCTTCAATGGCATCCTTTAGCATTTGCGAGTATAGATCAAACCCAACAGATTCAATAAACCCATGCTGCTGTGAACCAAGTAAATTCCCAGCTCCTCGAATTGTCAAATCTCGCATCGCAATTTTAAAACCAGATCCAAGCTCAGTAAATTCTTTAATTGCCTGCAACCGCTTTTCGGCTACTTCCGTTAGTACTTTGTCGCGCTGATACGTAAAATATGCATAAGCTACGCGATTCGATCTTCCCACTCGACCACGAATTTGGTATAACTGTGATAGTCCCATCTTATCAGCGTCATAGATGATTAACGTATTCACATTTGGAATGTCCACGCCCGTCTCAATAATCGTCGTTGTGACTAACACATCACTATTTCCTTCTAGAAAATCGAGCATAATTGTCTCTAACTCACGTTCATTCATTTGACCGTGAGCATAACTAATGCGCGCATCTGGGACAAGCATAGATAGTTGCTCTGTCATTCGCTCAATATCTTCTACTCGGTTATAGAGAAAATAGATTTGCCCTCCTCGGCTCATTTCGCGCTCGATCGCTTCCCTGATAAGAGCTGCATTGTATTCAACAACATATGTTTGTACAGGGAAACGATTTTCAGGTGGCGTTTCAATCACGGATAGATCACGCACCCCAAGCATCGACATATGCAACGTTCTTGGTATCGGTGTTGCTGTCAATGTAAGAACATCAATATTAGATTTTAATTGCTTGATCTTCTCTTTATGAGTTACCCCAAACCGTTGTTCTTCATCTACAATCAAAAGTCCTAAATCTTTAAATACGATATCTTTTGACAATAGTCGGTGGGTACCAACAATTAAATCAACCGATCCTGCTTTAACTCCTTTTAATGTTTCCGTTTGTTCTTTTTTACTGCGAAATCTACTTAATACACCAATATTAATCGGATAATCTGAAAACCGTTCTTTTATCGTCTCATAATGTTGCTGGGCCAAAATCGTTGTTGGCACTAGTATGGCAACTTGTTTTCCATCCATAATCGATTTGAAAGCAGCACGAATGGCAACCTCTGTCTTTCCATACCCTACATCTCCACACAATAACCGGTCCATAGGACGTTTTTTTTCCATGTCCTCTTTGATTTCAGCAATTGCTCGAATTTGGTCTTCTGTCTCTTGATATTGAAAGGATGACTCGAATTCAGCTTGTTCGTTGCTGTCTTCAGAAAAGGCAAACCCTACACTTGCTTCTCGTTCTGCATAGAGCTTAATTAAATCATCAGCAATATCCTCTACCGATGATTGTACTTTTTTCTTTACCTTTTTCCAGTCATTTCCTCCGAGTGCATAAATCTTCGGATCCTTTTCTTCAGAACCTACATATTTCTGAACTTGATCAATTTGTTCGACAGGTACATAAAGTTTGTCATTCCCCGCGTATCGCAAGTGCAAATAATCTTTATGAAGGCCATTTATCTCAAGTGTTTCAACACCTAAGTACTTACCAATCCCGTGATTCGTATGAACGATCAGATCGCCGACCTTTAGCTCCGAATAACTTTTGATTCGTTCTGCATTCGAGATCGCCTGTTTTCGTTGTGGACGCTTGGCTTGTTTCTTAGCAAATACTTCTTCCTCTGTGATAACCACGAGTTTACTTGTAGGAAGCTCAAAGCCCGTTTGCAAATTCCCGACCATAATTTGCACCTGACCATCGACAAGTTTACTCGCTTGTTCAATGATTCTTGTATCAATGCCTTCTTCTTCTAAATTTAATGAAAGTCGATCTGCCCTGTCTTTTGATCCAGCAATAAAGACAATTGCCTGCCCGCTTTTTTTCCACCTATTCACTTCAGATTGAAGAAGCTGCAACTGCCCATGAAATTGTTGCATTGACTTGCATGTAATACTGATGACATTTTCTGGAGTCGTTTGTGCAACATGTTTTAAGAAAAGCGATAAATATAAAATTGAATAGGGACTCGTTTTTAACGCCTCAAAAACAGGAACAGACATAGCAACGTCATGAACAATTTCTCCTTGTTCTAACAATGCCATGTTCCATTCCGCTTCTTCCTTTTCTAAACTATCAGCTATCTCTTTCACTCTTGATACTTCATCAATCATAATGAACGTATTCATGCTCAAGTATGATAAAAGCGAATGCTCACCTTCGTAATAAAGCGACATATATTTGTACATTCCTTGAAAAGTGGAACGCTGCTTTAATTGGCCGATTTCATAGGAAATATTTTGTGACAACCGTTCTTTTGTTTCTTTTGCTTTTACTTTTTTTAGTGTGGTTGTCAGACCCTCTGATAGACGTTCTGCCGCATTTTGATAATGCTCGTTGTACAAAAGAACTTCCTCAGCCGGTCCAATTACGACATGTTTTCTTTCTTCCTTTGAACGTTGATCATCAACTTGAAACGTTCGAATTGAATCAATCTCAGTATCGAAAAGCTCAACTCGAATCGGATCTGATTCTGTTAACGGATACAGGTCGATAATGCCACCACGAACACTTACTTCTCCTGGAGAAGAGACCATATCAACTCGTTGAAATCCTATTATGACAAGCTTTTCTATCAATTGATCAATCTCGCCTATATCCATTCCTACTTCTAGCTGAACTTGACAGTCTTTCCACAACTCGGCAGGAGGGAGTTGACGTCTTACCCCTGCTAACGGAGCAATAACAACACCTTTAAATGATTGAACAAGTTTGTTTAATACATCAATCCGTTGCGCCTTCATTTCTGGACTAGCAATGGCGATCTCTGCTGAAATTAATTCATTTACCGGGTATAAAAGGACTTCTTCCTCCGATAGAAGCCCTACTAAATCGTCATATAGTTTCTGCGCTTGATATAAATTATGTGTAATAACAAGCATCGGTCTTTTTGACTCTAAATATAACGACGACATAAACAATGTTCTAGCTGAACCAGTCAATCCAGATATCAATTGTTCTTTCATATTGGCTTCTAAGCTAGTTGAAACCGCTTTTATGTCTTCGTTTGTACGTAAGTATTGTTGCAATCCTAACATGTTCTTCCCCCTGTTATTTCTTCACCTTATCCATGAGTACAGCACCCATATAAATTAACAATGTAAATACTCATTCCACCAATAATATATATTACTCCGATTCTCTTTTCTCTATTCTTTCTTTAAGGCTAGAATCCTGCTTGAAATAAGTAATAACAGAAAAATGCTTTGGTTATAAACCAAAGCTGACATTTCTTTACTTATTGAATAAGGTTGTCTAATTCATATAATTCTGGAGTTCGTGCTAATGCTTCGTGGCAATCTTCGCAAATTGCTTGTACATGTATATCTCCATTTTCATTATATGATAACATATTTGCGCGTTCTCGGCTTGTTAATTGAGTAAATCCTAATGTTTCAGAATGCATCTCTTGCTCAATTGAGCCAAGCTTCGTCTTGCAGTGACGGCATTGATAATGAATGGCCAAGGCGTATGCCCCCTTTTGCTATGCTAGGTAATCACTAGTATTTACAGCAAAAAGGTTCTGTATACGATACTAATTAAATTCATTCATCACTTCAAGAAAAGTCTTTGTCGTCCATGCCTCTACTGCTTTTGATGTTTGTATAATAGACTCTGCTACTTGTTCCCTCTCATCAGGGCGATACGAACCAAGAACATAGTTAACAATCGATTCGCCATTTTGCGGACGATCGACCCCAACACGAATTCGATTAAATTCAGGAGTGCCTAGATGCTGAATAAGCGATTTAATGCCATTATGCCCGCCAGCACTTCCTTTTTGTCGTAGACGTATTTTCCCAACTGGCAAGTCCATGTCGTCATAAATAACAACAACATCTTTTATATCTATATGAAAGTAGTCGATGAATGGTCTTACACTTTCTCCAGATAAGTTCATATATGTAAGCGGTTTGAGAAGAAAAACTTTTTCTCCATTAATGATGCCTTTTCCAAATAAACCTTTAAATTTCGACTGATCCAACTTGATTTCCATTTGTCTTGCACAATAGTCAATGCAATCAAAACCAACATTGTGACGAGTACCAGTATACTTATCACCTGGATTGCCAAGCCCAACAATTAACTTCATTCGAATATCTCCTTAAAAAAGAGAGTGACTCATGTAGAAGTTGTCTCAAAAGATCATTGATCTTGTGAGACGACTTCTTCCTTGCGTTTGTTTAGCCATAGTCATACGAACAAAAAGCATTTTCTTTCGTATATAAATACTACGGTCTAAAAAACGCAGTTACTGAGTCACCCTCTGCTAGTTATTCTTCTTCTGATGTGTTCGCTTCTTCGGTTCCTTCAGTCTCTTCTAGTTGCTCCTCAGTCGCTTGCCCGTTCTCAACCTCAGCAGCTGGTGCCTGTACGGTTACAATCGTTTCATCATCTTCACTTGTAATAGCTACTGAGAGTTCTTGTCTGATATCCGCCACTTGAATCGAGTCGCCGATATTTAAATTTGACACATCCACTGAAATTTCATCAGGTATATCTGAAGGCAAACATCTCACTCCTATTTCATACATTAAGTGTGAAACATGCCTCCTTCTTTCTCACCTGGCGCTTCTCCTGTTAGCTGAACGGGAACATTTGCGTCAATTTCTGACGTCATATCTACTTCAAAGAAATCGATATGTGTATATTCATTTTTAAGTGGGTCAATTTGAATATCGTGTATCATCACCTGGTGTTTCTTTTTTCCTGCAACATCAAGTGAAAACAATCCATTTTTCCCTACTTCTCTAACCGTTTTAAGTAAGTCAACACTCTCAATTGATACTGGTTGACTATCAATTTTATTGCCATACAAGATCGCTGGAACATGTCCTTGTTTGCGAATTTTTCTAGTAGCTGAACCTCTAAGATCGTCTCTTGGGTTTGCTTTTAAAACCGTTGCCATCAGAATCACCTCATATTAGTTTTAAACTCTCTATATCATATGTTCCCTTAATAAGAGTATTTAAACCTTTTTTTTGCAATTGGTGATAGCCTCGTGCTTCGTGCTTAATCAAACAGTGTACTTACAGAAGCATGCTCATGTACGCGAATAATCGCCTCACCCATTAATGCTGCTACTGATAATTCTGTTACCTTTTCACTTTTCTTCTCATCATCAAGGACAATTGAGTTAGTAACAACAAGTTCCTTAATTTTTGAATTATTAATGCGCTCCATTGCCGGACCAGATAGCACTGGATGAGTACAGCATGCATATACTTCTTTCGCCCCGTGCTCTACTAACGCATTGGCTGCAAGCGTAATTGTACCTGCCGTATCAATAATATCATCAATAATAATTGCTGTTTTCCCTTCAATGTTTCCGACAATGTTCATAACTTCAGAAACATTTGGTTTCGGTCTACGCTTATCAATAATCGCAATTGGTGCTTTCAAACGATCTGCCATCTTACGTGCACGTACTACTCCACCATGGTCAGGTGAAACAATAACAATGTCGTCTAATTCTTTTTGAGAGAAATAATCAGCTAAAATAGGAACTCCCATTAATTGATCAACTGGAATATCAAAGAACCCTTGAATTTGTGTCGCATGTAGGTCAAGAGTCACAACTCGTGTAGCTCCTGCTTTCTCAATTAAGTTTGCAACAAGTTTTGCTGTAATTGGCTCACGAGCGCGCGCTTTACGATCTTGACGCGCATAGCCATAATATGGCATAACAAGATTAATTGTTCGTGCAGAAGCACGCTTCAGCGCATCAATCATAATTAATAATTCCATAATATGCTCATTTGCAGGAGCAGAAGTCGATTGAATTAAGTAAACGTCACAACCACGGATACTTTCTTCAATGTTGATTTGTACTTCACCGTCACTAAAACGAGTAACAGAGCTTTTTCCCATAGGAACACCAATATGTTCTGTTATCTCATTAGCAAGACCTTTGTTTGAATTTAATGTAAAAACTCGTAAGCTAGGATCACCGTATTTAGGCATCGTTTTTCCCTCCGGTATTCTAATTGACCTTATATTTTCCTTAAAAGTGATTCAATTTTTTACTTCTCACCACTTCTTTAAACACCAATAAGTTATTTTTTCATATAATCTGCTTTATTTGTTTGTCTCGCTCGTGCAATCGAAAGTGCTTTACCAGGTACATCGTCTGTAATTGTTGAACCTGCAGCTACTAACGCATCTTTGCCTACAGTTACCGGAGCAATTAAATTCGCATTACAGCCAATGAATGCACCGTCTTCAATGATTGTTTTAAATTTATTCTTCCCATCATAGTTGACGGTTACGGCACCACAGCTAAAATTCACATCACTGCCAACGTCTGCATCGCCAATATAGCTTAAATGAGATGCTTTGCTTCCTTTGCCCATGTTGGACTTTTTAATTTCAACAAAGTTGCCAATTCGAACATCGTCAGAAATAGACGAATCTGGACGTATATGTGCAAACGGGCCAATCGAGACATTTTTCCCAACCTTGCTATTATACACGACAGATTGACGTATGACAGTATCCTGACCAATTATGCTATTATTTATTTCTGTATTGGGTCCGACCGTACAACCAGAATCAATGTGTGAAGCCCCTTGAATCATGGTTCCTGGATAAAGAACTGTATCCTGACCAATTGTACTTTCTGTTGAAATATAAGTATTATTTGGATCAATAATGGTGACTCCCTGCCTCATCCAATGCTCATTGATGCGCTGTTTCATAATTCGTTCCGCTTCACTAAGAGCAACTCGGTCGTTAACGCCTAATGTCTCATCAAACGATGGGGTTTGATATGCAGAAATCGTTTCTCCACTTTTCTTTAGTATCTCTATCACATCAGGAAGATAATACTCGCCTTGGGCATTATTATTTCCAACCTTCTGCAGAGCTTCAAATAAAGCTTTATTATCAAAACAATACGTACCTGTATTAATTTCGTGAACATTTTTTTCTTCTTCGGTTGCGTCTTTATGTTCAACAATTCGTTCCACTAATCCGGCATTGCTTCGTATGACTCTACCATATCCTGTTGGGTTTTCAGCAACAGCCGTTAATACGGTTGCTTTAGCTCCTTCATTTGCATGATGCGCGAGCAAATGATCGATCGTTTCTGCGGTTAAAAGCGGTGTATCTCCACAGAGAACAACTGTTGTCCCTTCTTTATCCTCTAGGATACCTGCTGCTTGCATAACGGCATGGCCAGTACCTAATTGTTCTTTTTGTACAACATAAGAGACCTGATCTCCTAGTTGTTCCTGAACAACTTCAGCACCAAACCCTACAACTGTGACTTTCTCCTCAAATCCTAAACTGGAAACTTGGTCTACAACATGTTGAACCATTGATTTCCCACATACTGGATGAAGCACTTTGTATAATTTGGATTTCATTCGTGTACCTTGACCTGCTGCTAAAATGATCGCATAACGATTGCTCATAATTCCCCTCCAGGTGTTCCTTTTTCCCTTACGAATATATATCAAATTAGACGTCTTTTCAAGGAATTATCGGTTGAATAAGCACTGACAACTTTTTGAACTAACTAAGAAGCAATAAATTGTAGTACTTGCTACGAGTCATTTTCTTAAGAGTTTGAGTAAAAGTTGCTGCAACAAGATACACTATTTAACTTAGATGAAAAAATATTTTTTATCATTTCTATCGACGAAAGTCACTTGCTCTACTCCCCTACTTTCTTGCTATTCAAACAAAAAAAAGAGTCCTAACTAAATCTAGGACTCTTACACATTACGAAGCACCTGCTTCTTCAAATTCAACCTCTTCAAACTCGCCTGCTTTGTCATACTCAGTCAGCACTGCTGTCTGAATTTTTTCTCTTGTTTGCGAAGAAATAGGGTGAGCAATATCTCGGAATTCTCCATCTGGTGTTCTTTTGCTCGGCATTGCAACAAATAACCCGTTATTCCCGTCGATTACGCGAATATCATGTACTACAAACTCATGGTCAATAGTAATTGAAGCTATTGCCCTCATTCGTCCTTCTGTATTAACTCGTCGCAATCTCACATCTGTTACCTGCATATGTTGGCCACCACCTAATAATTGTTTGTTCTTAACTTATCAATTCTCTAATAATTCCATAAATCCTTCTAGTAACCAAAAAAAAATAAAGTTTATTAAGAAATTTGATGTCGGCCAAGTTGATTACAATGGTTCATTCGCTTGTTTTGTGATCGTTTTCATATATCTGCTCTTTTCTCAGTCATTATTCCTCCTCTTTGGTGACCGTTTTCTTTCATACGCTTCTTTTTCGGGCATCATTTCTCCTTTTTGATAACTAATTAACTTAAGGCTTTATCCTCCACCTCATCTTGAGTAACCCAAAGCTAGAACAAAAGAAGGATGACTACCTAGGTCTTTCACCTAGGTAGTCATCCTTCTTATCACTCCAACTATTTTACTAATGCAATAACTTCTATTTCAACTAATACATCTTTTGGAAGACGCGCTACTTCTACACAAGATCTAGCAGGTTTATGTTCGCTAAAATATTGACCGTATACGTCATTAATAAGAGGAAAATCATCCATGTTCTTGATAAATACAGTCGCTTTTACAACTGATTCAAAAGAAGCCCCCGCTTCAACTAACACAGCTTGAAGATTTTTAAATACTTGATGTGTTTGCTCTTCAACTGTTCCTTGAACTAAGTCACCTTCAGCTGTTAAAGGGATTTGTCCAGAACTATAAAACATATTATTGACGATAACTCCTTGTGAGTATGGACCTATTGCACCTGGTGCTCGGTTGGTATGAATCGTTTTCATTTCTTCTCCTCCACTTCCACTGTTTGTAGTAACTCTAAAACACTACCTGGTTCGACTTTAATTGTTTTATTTCTAACGTCAACATTTGATAACTTTGTAATCGACATGTACCCATCAATTAATCGTTCTTCTACCTCAACAGTTTCCACAAGAACACCAATTCCAACTAATTCTGCTTGAAACTCTTCAAGTAAGTCCATCATTCCTCTGATTGTACCGCCCGCTTTCATGAAGTCATCAACAATAAACACACGTGAGCCTGGCGCTAAACTACGGCGAGCTAATGTCATTGTTTGAATTCTCTTAGAAGAACCGGATACATAATTAATGCTAACCATCGAGCCTTCTGTTACAAGATGGTCTCGTCTTACAATGCTAACAGGAACATTGAGGAATTGTCCGACTGCATACGCAAGAGGAATCCCTTTTGTAGCTACTGTTAAAACGGCATCAATTTTTTCATTTGCTAACAATGAAGCAAAAACTTGTCCGAGTCGTTGAATAAATTTCGGATTACCTAGTAGGTCCATCATATATAAATAACCACCTGGAAGAATCCGTTCAGGAACAGCTAATTGTTTAATGACATCGTTCACAAATTCTTCTGCTTGCTCACGGTGAATACGTGGGATGAACTTTACTCCTCCACTTGCACCTGAGATCGTTAAAAGAGATCCATACCCTTCACCTTCAAAGATCTCTTTAATAATCACTAAATCCTCGCTAATCGAAGACTTCGCTGAATGATATCGTTCAGAGAAATGAGTTAGTGAAATCACTTCATGTGGATGTTGTAGTAAGAAATGGGTCATATCAACAAGACGACCACTGCGCTTAAGCTTTTTCATGCGACCTCCACTCAAAACCGAATATTTTCATTTAATATAACATATTTGTTCGGTTTTTATCAAGTGTCCGATGAACGAATAAGCCGAACTGCAAATACATCCTGACAAAAGCCTCTCAACCCATTATAAACACGGTGCAACCTTGATTCATGCTCTACTAACCCAAAGACAGTTGGTCCACTCCCGCTCATTAATACACCATCTGCACCAAATCGAATCATTTGTTCTTTAATATTTCGTACTTCTGGATGCATATCCAATGTTACGGTTTCAAGAACATTATGTAAGTTATCACAAATGCCTTTAAAATTCTGATTTGTAATCGCACGAATCATTTCTTGTGTATTCGCATGTTGAATCGCATTAACATTTAAACGCTTGTACACATCAGCCGTTGAAACACCAATTGGCGGCTTCGCCAAAATCACCCAACAAGAGGGAGGAGAGGGAATCGCTTCAATGATTTCACCACGTCCAGTTGCTAGAGCTGTCCCTCCATAAACACAAAATGAAACATCCGAACCAATTTCCGCTCCTAAATCTGCAAGTTCATCCAAACTTAGACCTATATTCCATAACTGATTTAACCCTTTTAATGTGGCGGCAGCATCACTACTTCCTCCCGCTAAACCAGCAGCAACAGGAATACGCTTTGTAATATAAATGGAAACCCCTCTTTTAATATTATAACGCTTCTTTAAAAGTGCTGCAGCTTGATACGCCAAATTTCGATGGTCATTTGGAACAAATCCTTCAGAAACATCGACTGTAATCCTGTCACCTTCTATATCAGTCAAATCAATTCTGTCAGCTAAGTCTACCATTGTCATGATCATTTCAACTTCATGAAACCCGTCATCTCGTTTTCTAATTGCATCAAGCGATAAATTAATTTTCGCCGGCGCTTTCACTGAACATCTCACACTCGTCACCTTCTATATCCATTTGCTTACGTTATTTTATCACTTGTCAACACAACATACCACCCGAGAAAGTTTTTTCAACAATTCTTGGCTTCCGCCAGACTACTTTCAAGTATCAACCCACTGCTTTCCTACACTCTTAAATGACCGAAGATCAAGTCCCCGCGGGAACTTGATCTATGTCAAAAAAAAGCCAGGCTTTCGCACTGGCTTTCATCTTTAGATATTTCTATTTTGTCTTTCGGCAAGCTGTTGTTCGGCAAGTTCTACTGCCCTTTTGACCATATTTCCAGCATCCCTTGAACGAATACCGCCCCATCCTTCTTTTTGAACAGTGTCGTAAAATCCAAGTTCTTTTGCCAGCTCTTCCTTAAATTGGTCAGACATGACTCCTCTTCTTCTACTCATGTCACAACAACTCCTTTTTCAGTATAACTGAAAGAAATTGACTCTTGGTCAACCTCCTTATTAGGATTAACAATTTATCAACAAATATAACCCTCTGAATTTTCCTTCAGAGGGTTATGTTTGTTCTGTATATCTAGTTCATAAATTATGCTTTTAGAACTGGTGAGTCTAGACCCTCTTCACAGAGCATAAGTTCAACCGTTTCCGTTAAAATGTCAGCATAACTGTAAGAAACTCGTTCGAACGCATTTTGCTGTTCATCCAATTTCACTATGAACACAGAAGGGTATGTTTCTTCAAGGAGACCAGAACGTTCCGACGTTTTCCGACGACCACCATTTGCCTTAATCGTAATTCTCTTACCTACATTAGCATCTAATGCGCGCTTAATGTCTATTAACGTTTTTGCCATTACGACACCCCACCTCACTGTATGTGTAGTATAGCACAATCTACATTTTTCGTCAAATAAATTTTAAATTATAACAATTGAACAAGAATCTTGTCAATGAATTTTACGAAAAATAATAAAATGGATCACTACCAAGTTGAGTTTAGTATGTCAATTCCAAACCAAATTATGTATAGAATTAGAGCATTTTTCTAAAAGGAAAAGCACCTTTTAGAAAAATGCTCTAGCAATGAGTGGAGCCGGCGTTTGGTTTTTAGCCTTTTGAGCGCTCTTATCAAAAGGCGTACGCCGTGCGCAGCCATTGTAAATTTTCCGCATTTCCTCAAATTGCGCGACTTCTCCTTTTTAGGAGTTTCTCAATTCAGAGGCAGTGCCGTTGCCATATTTTAAGCCTGTTAGGAGCGGTCTCACAACAGGCGCGCAACGTGTAGAGCCATTGCAAACTCCAAAGGAAAAGATGATGGTGCTTTTCCTTTTAAAAAAATGATCTAGCGATAATAAAAGACCTAAATGTAAATCAAGACCTGCACACTTTTAACGTGTATTAGAGCAAGATTACATATAGGTCTCCTTTTTTAATCATATTTCATCGGCATCCCGCGCCTCATTACACCTTTCGTTTCAACGCCACCTAATCCTTTTTCACCAGTAATCGTGTTTCGCAAAACATCCGACAAACTCACCCGGTCCATAAAAGACGTTAAACTTATTCTTGATGCTATATATACCGGATCCAAAGCATGAATATTTACACGCTCAGGTGAACTTGCAAAATTGGAGCCCGCTTTAATAAGTGTTTCAAAGTGAGATTGACACGCTCCTGCAAAAATAATTAGTTCATCTTTATTCCACGAATGCTTCCTAGCAATCCGAACACATTCAGCAAAATATTTTGTATGACGGTACGCTCTCACATCGCGCTCATCACCTTTGCTTTTTAAATAGGCATCATGACCGGTGACAACGACAATATCTGGTTGAACCATTTCAAGTAATGATCCGATTTGTTCAGGCATTTCCTTCTCGTGTAAATAAACTCCATAAACCGGAACACCTAGCTTATTATATAACTCTGTACATTTACGTAAATATAACGGATCGCCATCAATGTGCAAAACACGTCCACGTAATTCAAAGTAGTTTGATTCGCTCTTGTATCCTGATGTGACATCATAATCTCCACGTTGCTTCATCAGTTTTGCATCTTGTCGAAAAAGTCGATATGAGTTATCTATTAACTCTTTTGCTTTTTTCTCATGAGCTGCTCGTTCTTTTTCTGACACTATGACTACATCATCTAGCGGGGCATCGGCAAGCAGACGCATTTCTTCCCCAGCAAGTTCCACATACTGCGGATGCAATTCTACTACCCTAAACAACAGATCACACTGATACGAAAGGCGAGCGACTATATCCCCTTTTTTCAGCTTCATTGTCACGCCTCCTCTCCACTTAAAGTATGTAGAAAAGGAGGCTAATGTGCTAAGATCTTGGTAATCTTTTTAATAGTGATTCACTTAAACGGCCAAACTCTTCAAGGGAGAGCGTCTCACCTCGTCGTTTTGGATCGATCGCAGCTTCCGATAACGCTTCTTCTATTTCTTGTTTTTTTTCTTTTGGTCCAAGATTATGAACTAGATTATTTAATATTGTTTTCCGCCTGTTTGCAAAACAAGCATGAAACACTTTAAAGAAATACGGCTCATCAGTTACCTTTACAGCAGGCTCATCGCGAATCGTTAAGCGCAACACAGCTGAGTCAACACGTGGCTGGGGGACAAATACAGTAGCAGGTACAGTCATTACACGTTCAGCTTTTGCAAAGTACTGTGCCGCAATAGATAACGCTCCATACTCTTTTGTGCCTGGCTTTGCCGCTATTCGATCAGCTACTTCAGCCTGAATCATAACAACAATTCCTTTGATTGGTAAGTGCTCCTCTAATAATTTCATCAAAATTGGCGTTGTCACGTAATAAGGTAAATTAGCAACAACCATTACTTCTTCAATGCCTTGAAACTCTTCACTCATAACCTCATGAATATTTGCCTTTAATACATCCGAATGAATGATTTTGACATTATTGTAAGGCGCAAGCGTTTCGTCTAGAACTGGAAGCAATCTCTGGTCGATTTCAAATGATACAACCTTTTTTGCTTTTTTTGCTAATTGCTCTGTCAATGCACCAATACCTGGTCCTACTTCAATCACACCTGTGTCACTAGTTATATTTGCTGCTTCGACAATGTTATTTAATATATTAGTATCGATTAAGAAGTTCTGACCTAAGCTTTTTTTAAAGCTAAATCCAAACTTAGCTAAAATCTCTTTCGTCCTTGCTGGTGTGGCTATATCTTTTGACATGTCGTTTCTTCCTCCTCAAACACCTGTTGCATCGCTTCTGAAAACTCCGACGCAGTGATACGAAATTTTTGCAAACGTTTATGTAGCTGCTTTCCATTGGCATACCCAATATGCAATAAATCCCCTAAACGTTCGCGTCTTTTTCTTGAATTGCCTCCTGCAATTAAGCCTGCAGCATGAAGATCTTGCCACGTAATTACTTCACTAGATACGTTGTCTTCTTGCTTAGCATGTCTCAAGGCTTGTCTTATCGCTTCTGGAGTCGCATTTTCAACACCAAGATCATCTTGATTTTTAGAGATCGCATCTTTCTTTGGTAGAAAAGCATGTTTACAAGACGGACAATGCTCACGAATGATATGCCTTATCCGCTCTCCAGGATAGTCGGGATCGGTCAACACAATGACGCCTCTACGCTGCTGAGCAAGGACAATTTGAGCCAGTGTACTTTCACTAACAGCAGACCCATTCGTTTCAATCGTATCGGCCTCTACTGCTCTTTTAATTGCAACTGTATCATCTTTTCCTTCTACCACAATTACTTCTTTTAATTTCATAATTTACCCCTAACGTTCATGTTAGTTCTATTTTATCCTTTATCATTACTTTACATAAATATGTACAACTAATACAAATACCTTCCTACTTAACAAGCATGTAAGAAATTATCTTGTTAGGGGCAAACCCTTCTTGATATCTATTGTAATTATAACCGAAAAAAGCTCGAAAAAGCACAGGGTGGATAGCCATCCTGTGCACCATGCATGTTAATTTAGAATTGTAATTTTCACTGTTTTCCTACCCCATCTGTTAGCATCAGATTTCGTAGGGACGTGTACATCAATTTTGTTTCCTTTAATAGCACCGCCTGTATCAGCAGCAACAGCTTCACCGTACCCTTCAACATGGACACGTGTTCCAAGAGGAATCACACTCGGGTCAACTGCAATGACTTTCATATTGCGATTATTATTTAAATTAATCCCTGTAGCAGTTATCCCACTACAACCAGCACAACTTGCCGTATACGCTGTAGCTGTAACGGTCATGGTGCGTCCATTACTTGAACTCCCTCCGCCAGAGCTTGAACTTGTGTTCGCTCCACGCGATACGGTAGGGGCAGGTTGTGTACCTACTGCTACAATGCGATCCTTGCTATCTTTGACCGTTTCAGTCTTTACGAGATCTCTAGACACTTCTTCTCCGTCTTCAAGAATAACCTCATAATGCTTATTAACTTTGCCTTCTTCCCCAGATTGAACGACTTTTTCATTGCCTACTCGTAATTCATTATCTTTTCGGGTGACCGTTCCAAAGGCAACGGTCTCTTCCACCACATCGGTGACTTTTTCTACACGTATTACTTTCACTTCTGATTCCCTATCAAGCCTTGTATCGATTGCAGGCTCAACACGATCAAGCTCACCTAATGTAACACTTTCTCTCTCTAAAAAGTCAGCGACAGTCGTCGAAGTTGTCCATAATTCTTGTTGTTCCCCGTCACTAGCAAGCTCAACTAAAAAGGCAGATTCATAGATTAGATTCATTCTATCAGTTATTTCTTCACTTAATGATGGTTCAATAAAAT
This sequence comes from Halalkalibacter kiskunsagensis, assembly GCF_037027555.1. Lineage (NCBI taxonomy): Bacteria > Bacillati > Bacillota > Bacilli > Caryophanales > Bacillaceae > Halalkalibacter > Halalkalibacter kiskunsagensis. The sequence continues at coordinate 44,171 of NZ_JAXBLX010000029.1, forward strand.
CATGTTCTTTGTACTCAATACCTAATTCATGTATAAGTTGTTTGACATCATCTGCAGTCGTCCAAATTTTTTCTTCAAGTCCCTGAATGGTTACATATACTTTTTTAGCTTGTTCCCAAGTAATTGTCATATTGCCAGCTATTTCAGCATCCAGTTCAGGTTTAATAGAATCATAATCTTGGACTTCCCATTCTTGCTCCTTCATCAGTTCAGCAACTGTGGATGCATGTGTCTGCACTGTAACGTCTTCTCCATCTACGGAGATTGTTACCGTTGCTTTCGTCGTCTCGTATACAGCGTACGTAATTACGCCTCCGAAGAGAATGAGACTGACAATGGAGATAACCAACTTTTTCCTGAAACTTATAGCAGGAAGGAGTTGGCTCCTGTTTGTTTCCATTTCACTGAATTCCTCCTTCTCAACGATCGAATTATAAACACTGTACCTCCTTTTGTCAACCTAGTTATTTTTGTTTTCAAACTCCGCATTGTCCTTATTATCCATGAAAACGATCGCAAAGAAAACAAAAACTTATCGACACGTCCACTCTATGCACCTGCTGTTCTTTGTAGAACTAATTCGAATGAAGCAAAAATAAGACAAATATCGTCACCGTTAGCTAATATTCGCTATCAAGATATGCCAAAAAGTACCTCTATTTTTAAAAAAGACCAAATAGTTTTTTGGCATTTTTTGTCGTTTGTTTTGCGATTTCTTCATAGCCCATTTCTTTAAGTTCTGCTATTTGCTCAGCAACTAACTTGACATAAGCAGGTTCATTTCGTTTTCCTCTGTAAGGGTGAGGTGCAAGATATGGACAATCTGTTTCAATTAACAATCGCTCCAATGGAATTTCCTTGGCCACTTGCTTTGGGCGTTTTGCATTTTTAAAAGTGACCGGGCCCCCAAGAGATATATGAAAGTTCATTGCTAAACATTCCTTAGCAATTTCTACACTTCCGCCAAAACAATGCATAATCCCACCAACTTCATTTGCCTCTTCTTCTTTCAAAATATTGACGATGTCTTGATCAGCTTCACGGTTATGAATAATAATTGGCATCTTCACTTTTTTTGCCAATCGAATTTGTTTCCTGAAAACGTCTTTTTGGATTTCTTTCGGTGACTTATCCCAGTGATAATCCAAGCCCATCTCTCCTAAGGCAACGACTTTCGGGTGAGCACTAACTTCTTCTAACCAGACTAGGTGATCATCATTCAAATCAATTGCGTCTACCGGATGCCACCCTACTGCTGCATACAAGAAATCATACATTTCTACAAGCTCTAACGCACGGTTAATTGTTTTCTCATCAAAGCCCACAACGACCATGTATTCAACCCCAGCTTCTTTCGCACGGGTGATCACTTCTGCGACGTCTTCTTCAAATTGGTCTGCATTTAAATGGACATGTGTATCAAATAACATTCGTAAATCCTTCCTTCCTTCAGTTGAAATATTTCAGTATAGAAAAAGGAGAGAATTTCACCTCTCTCCTTATCATCATTATTTTACTTTTGCTCCATTTGGCAAATTCCCATCTATCGTTGCAAGTTGTAACTTTTTCCCTTTAGATCCAGCTAATATCATTCCTTGAGAAAGCTCTCCTCTAAGTTTAACTGGTTTTAAGTTTGTTACACAAATAACTTTTTTTCCAACAAGTTCTTCAGGAGAATAATATTTCGCTATACCAGATACAACTTGACGCTTTTCAAAACCAAGGTCTAACTGTATTTTTAACAAACGATCGGCACCTGATACCACTTCCGCCTGTAATACTTGCGCAACATGCAACTCTACTTTTGTAAAATCATCGATCGTAATTTCATTTTCAGCAACTTCTGGTATGTCTTCTACTGACTTACTACCTTCATCCTTTACCGTTCCACCCATTAGTTCTACGATGTGTGCAACTTCATCTGCCATATCAAGCCGCGGGAAGATCGGTTCTCCTTTTTCAACAGTTGAACCTGCAGGTACTTGAGCAAATGTGTTGAGACTTGACCATGATGTCACTTCTTCTTTCAGACCTAATTGTTTCCAAATTTTCTTTGGCGTCTCAGTCATAAATGGCTGAATCATGACTGACACTTGACGTAATGATTCAGCAAGATGGTACATAACTGAACCAAGTTCCTCTTTTTTCGCTTCGTCTTTCGCGAGCACCCAAGGCTGTGTTTCATCGATGTATTTATTCGTTCGGCTAATCAATTGCCAAATCGCCGTTAATGCTACAGAAAACTCCATTTCTTCCATCGCATTTTCTACTTTTTCAACTGTTGCTTCAACTAATTCAACGAGACCTGTATCAAAAGGAGTTGCGTCTTTCACATACGATGGAATGTTGCCATCGAAATATTTATTGATCATTGCCACAGTTCGATTAAGCAGGTTTCCTAAATCATTCGCAAGATCATAGTTCACACGCTCAACAAATCCCTCTGGAGTAAAGACACCATCAGAACCAAATGGAACTTCACGAAGTAAATAATAACGAAGGGCATCTAAACCATAACGATCAATCAACGGAACAGGATCTACTACATTTCCTTTTGACTTCGACATTTTTCCGTCTTTCATTAGCAACCAGCCGTGTCCAAATACTTTCTTTGGTAGAGGCAAATCTAGTGCCATTAACATAATCGGCCAGTAAATTGTATGAAAACGAACAATTTCTTTTCCAACTAAATGAACATCCGCCGGCCAGTATTTGTTGTAGAGCTCTTCGTTTCCACTTCCGTATCCAAGAGCAGTAATGTAGTTAGATAAGGCATCAATCCAAACGTACACGACATGCTCTGGATTACTCCGTACTTGAACGCCCCATTTAAACGATGTCCGTGACACAGCTAAATCTTCTAAACCTGGTTTAATAAAATTATTAATCATTTCATTTTTACGGGACTCGGGCTGAATAAACGTTGGGTTTTCTTCATAGAACTTCAATAGTCGAACAGCATAATTGCTCATCTTGAAAAAATACGATTGCTCTCGTACTTTTTCAACCGGGTGACCACTATCTGGACTCTTCCCGCCAATGATTTCACCCTGTTCATTTTTAATTGGATCCGTTAATTGTCTCTCTGTATAAAACGTTTCATCAGGAATCGAATACCAACCTTCGTAGTCATCTAAATAGATGTCGCCTTTTTCTAGTAAACGCTCAAAAATATCAGCCACTACTTTTTTATGGCGCTCTTCTGTCGTTCGAATAAAATCATCATACGAAACATCAAGCTTCTTCCACAAATCTTGAATGCCTGCGACAATTTGATCGGTAAATTCTTGAGGTGTTTGTCCTTTTTCCGCTGCTTTTGTTTCAATTTTTTGCCCATGTTCATCTGTCCCCGTTAAAAAGCGTACATCATAGCCGCGAAGGCGCTTATAACGTGCCATCGCATCTCCTGCAACTGTTGTATACGCATGACCGATATGAAGTTTATCACTCGGGTAATAGATCGGTGTTGTTATATAAAACGTCTTTTTTTCTTCTGTCATCATCGTTTCCTCCTCTTATTCTTCCAGCTTGTTCAATATAAAAAAGCCCTCATCCGTATCGGGACGAGAGCATTAATCACGTGGTACCACCCAAATTCCCTTTTTATTTCACAATAAAAAGGCTCATGAAGTCTAAGACTTCCTCTGTTAACGCCAGCTACGTCATTCCCTTATGCACAATAGGTACACTCGAAAACGAGTTCCTCCCAGGACCATCTTCCAACTAGCATCTATACCGGTTTCCAGCTCCCCCGGCTCTCTACATAGCAATTGCTACCTATAGATGAACTACTTGTACTCATCCCTTCATCGGACCTTAATATTCATAAACCGTTAAAAACATCTTCTTTTAAAATTCTACCCAAAATATACCTAATTCATTCTTCCTAGTCAAGAGCGGTTATACATTGTGGCAAAAGGTGTTTTCTCTTTTTTTACCATTCCTTCCCTACTCAATCGCTCTAACTCATTTTTCCACGTCTGCACATCCCAATTCTTTTTTGCATCCTCGTTTAATTTTGTTAATTGATTCATAATATTCATTTCTGCCAACGGAAAATACGAATCTAACGCTTTTAAAAGTTGGTCTGCATCTTGTTCTTTCATTCCCTTTAATTCATCGAATGGGTTAAGTGTGTGCGGACTTGCTGAATGCGCCATTCTAATTCTGATCGCCATAGTCCGCCCCATTATCGCTGATGAGACAAATACGTCTCCTGACCGTAAGTAAGGAAGACGTTTCCCTTCATCATGAGTTAAATCAGTCTCTTCCTTAATCGTCTGAATGTCAGTTCCGCGTACGGTTCGAAACACAAATTTCGAATTCAACTGCGCGGTAATCGTCTCATCTAAAAGAGTCGGACGTTGCGTTGCAAATATAAGAAAGACTCCGTATTTTCTTCCTTCTTGAGCTATTTCTTTTAAGACAGATTTAGCTGGAGCATCATACCCTTTTGGCGCAAAATTATGAGCCTCATCGGTGACGACTACAAACGGAGGGAAAAACTCTCCTTGCTTTTGCTGCAGCTTGGCATCGCGAAAGGTGCGACGTTTTCCGTACAAAGCTCCAATGACATAACTAGAAAATACTTGCAAAAGCCAAACCGCTCCTTGAATTACTACAAGCTTTCCTGAATGAATGCCCTGCTCAATTGCTCGAATATTTTGTTGAAACAAACCGGCCTGATGCAATCGATTCACGCGCCACAAAATTCCTTTAACCGAAGCTAATGGAAGACTCCCAAGCTGATCTAGCAATTTACGAAATGTATCAAAACGAGCAATCTCACCACGACTCATTCCCGCATCATGTAACAAAGCTTCAACTTTTTGCTTACCGAGCTCTAACGCTTCTGCTAAATTGGCAATGCGATCACTAAATGACTGATAGCTATCTTTTCTTTTATGGACTGATTGGATGACGTTAATCATGGATTCTGTTAATGTACCTGCTGCAGAAAGAAGTCTCTCAACATCTCTTGTTGATAGCGCTGAGAAATCAACCCCGACATCTTGACCAATTTGGACAACAATATAATGATCTCTGTAAGAACTTGCACCTGACACCCCTTCAGCTTGAGTGGCGAAATTCATTTCAAAGTGTGGATCAAAAACCAATGTAGGGATTTGTAATTTCATTAACTCTTCAAGCATGACACGAAGACCAAATGACTTTCCTGACCCCGATCCGCCAAACACTCCTATATGAGGGTATTGTTGCATGGCCCGAATATCAAAAATAAAAGGAACCCCCTTTTGCATGCGCAACCCGTCATGGTCGTGAATATGTAACAATCCTTTTAATGATTCTGGCAATGTCGAATCGATAAAATCGGTTGATTTTACTTCACCTAACACAAGACCATCTCCTGGAGCCGTCTTTACTAACAACGAAGATATTTCATCAAAATGAGGATGACGCACACTTGATCCGGTCTGAATTGGTTGAACCGCCTCTTCAAAAAGACGTACTTTTGCTAAATGTATGTCATCAGCCCCTATATCATAGCCAATATGTTCAAGCGTCTTTAACACTTGCTCATCAGCAATGCCCTTATCAAACCCCATCGGAATATAGCGATTATAAGAAAACGTCTCAACAACTTCTCCTTTTGGCTGATACAATGACTCGTCTTCAATGACGACCATTTCATTCATTCGAAATTTATGTATTTTTGAAGCAACATACACTTCATGTTGCGTCGTTACTCCGACAATTTGCATGGACTCTCACTCCTTCTTTTTTTTGCTTTGAGAGTTAGAACGGATGTTTAGACCAGATGTTTGGCTTTAGAATCAAGCCCTATGTATGCCAATTAATATGGTCTTGATATACGCTTTTTTTCAAAAAACATCTTTCGTAACTCTGGATCTATGTATTGTTCAATTAACGCTTCAACAAGTTTGTCTGTCACGCGTACTTCTTTGTCAACATGATCTAACCAAAGTGGAATTCCACGCCCATCACGTGGTGTAAGAGTTAATAATAAACTAGCAATCTCATCTTTATAAGCTGCTTGTTCTAACAAAACATCAAAACCTGTAATAGCTGGGTCTGACGTCAGCCTCATCCAAACAGATTGAAGACCAGCCTTACTTTGTATATCCTCAATAAAAATCATTTCTTCTCGCTCTAACACACCAAATAACAAATCACGGTCATATGCACGTGGTCGTTTTTGATACGATAGAAATGGTTCTAGTTTCACTAAATTCTCAGTTGTAATTTCTTCTGATACGCCAACAAGAAACACATTTGCGTCTATTGCTTTTTTTCTTAATACTTCCCATTCTTCCGGTGCATCAATTCTGTAATGATACAATGCACCATCCATCAACAGAATTCGTAAAGACGTCTCTTCAATTAGTCTCACCGCTACTGTTAGTTCTAATTTCGACAAAATATGAGAGCGGATATTTATAGTACTTCCTTCTTCTTCATCCTTGCTGTGCAATAATGGAGAGAAAATATCGGTTGCATAACATTGATGGCCTTTTGTTGTTTTTGCTAATGCTTGAAATAAGTAAAGAATATGAGGGGAATCGCCTTTCGTTTGGTTAACAGACCCATCAACGGCGGCCAACTCTCTATTATTTAGCCAATTCGACAATGCCTCTGTTGAAAGTCTGGGAATATGTCGAATTTCCGCTCCAGACTTTTGAAGTTTTTGTCGAATAATTGCTTTGTCATCTGATGTATATTGGTAAATTTCTTGAAGATTCCCATTTACTTTTTTTATTTTATTTACTAGTTCAGGATATATTTGTAACACTGTTCATTTCCACCCCATTCTGTAAGTCCCATCACATCAGCGATTTAATCTTGTGGTAATTTCTCCCTTATAATAAAAACCAAAAAAAAGTAATTGACTTGATTTGGAAACACTGGTACTCTTAATGCAGAAGAAAAATGTCGAATATTGACACTAAAATAAATTGTTTTACATGAGAGGAGATACATTTTATGAAATCTACTGGTATCGTTCGTAAGGTTGATGAATTAGGACGCGTTGTTATTCCGATTGAACTTCGTCGCACACTTGACATTGCTGAGAAAGATGCGCTTGAGATCTATGTTGATAATGATCGTATTGTTTTAAAGAAGTACAAGCCTAATATGACTTGTCAAATTACTGGTGAAGTTTCAGATGAAAACTTGTCAATTGCAAACGGAAAAATCATTTTAAGCCCACAAGGCGCACAAGAAATCATTAAAGATTTACAAGAATACCTTTCACGCTCAACTCAAGCATAAAATGACATTAGGGGAAACTCAAATATAGTTCTACCACTCTGACTTTAATTGTTTAGACAATGACAAAGTCACTTGCTGGTAAGTTCTTGATGAGTTCCCCTTTTTTTGCTAATTAATCATGATGATAGTCAGCATAAATCACTCGTTTTTGTACGTTACGTTCTTTCGCTACTTGTTTGATGGCTTCTTTTGATGGCATCCCTAACTCAACATAATGGTTGACATGTTGAATCGTTGTTAATGCCTCCCACCATTGATTTTCCTCTTCTTGCTCATTACTTCCTTCAACGACAAGACAAAATTCTCCCTTGACGGTTCCTGTTTCACACCAAGCGACTGCTTGTTCTATCGTTCCACGTTGATATTCTTCAAATTTCTTCGTTAACTCTCGACTTATCGATATTTGACGGTTGCCCAATACTTTATGCATCGCTTCCAATGCTTCTTTTAACCTGTGAGGTGACTCATAAAAAAGCAAAGTTGCTCTTGTTTGCTTTATTTCCTCTAGAAACTGCAATCGTTGCTTATTTTGACGAGGAAGAAAACCAATAAACTTAAAATGCTCTGTAGACAATCCAGAAGCAATTAAACTCGTTAAGGCAGCATTTGCGCCTGGCAACGAAATTACTTTAATCCCTTCTTTTATTGCTAATTGCACAAGGTCTTGCCCTGGGTCAGAAATAGCTGGCATTCCTGCGTCACTGACTAAAGCAATGTCTTTTCCAGCTTTTATTTGATCAATGATTGCTTCTCCTGATTTACGTTTATTATGTTCGTGATAACTGACTAAGGATGTTTCGATTTCAAAATGGCGACATAACTTCATCGTTTGTCGCGTATCTTCAGCTGCAATTACATCTGCTTCCTTTAATATACGAACCGCACGAAATGTCATATCTTCTAAATTTCCTATTGGAGTAGGAACTAGATATAGTGCGCCTTCTATGCCTTCATCTTTAAAACTCGCTTGTTCGTTCATTCTCTTATCCCTTCCTTGTAACACTCTTACCTCAATTAGAATTCTTTGCCTTCATAGTTAAAACGAAAGTTTCTTGTGTAAATTCCTTCTTCATTATAGACCACGATTGGCGGCAAACATTTGACGCCGGAACGTCCATCTTTAATACCTTCAACAAGCACCATATTCGCATCCTTTTCTTTCTTAGGATGAATAAACTGAATTCGTTTCGGCTCAATACGATACGAACGCATAAAGGTCATAATATCGGTAAGTCTTTCTGGCCGATGAACGATGGCAACTTTCCCTTTTTGCTTTACATATTGGCTGCTAACACGAATCACGTCTTCAAGTGTACAATAGATCTCATGACGCGCAATCGCTAAATGTTCATTTCGATTTCGTTCATGCTCTGTTATTGTTTCAAAATACGGTGGATTGCATGTAACAACATCAAACGAACTTTTCTTCACAGCGCTTGGGATTTCGTTTAAATCTGATTCAAGAAACTGTATTCGATTATGTACGTCATTTAACGTAGCTGAGCGTTTTGCCATATCAGCTAACCTCGATTGAATTTCTACCCCAACTAGTTGAGCCTTCGTTCTTGTTGTTAGCAAAAGCGGAATGACACCATTGCCTGTACATAAATCAAGAATCTGTCCTTTTTGAATCGGAACTTGTACAAATCTCCCTAGAAGAATAGCATCAATGGAAAATGAAAAAACATTCGGGCTCTGAACAATCTGTAACTCGGTCCCTGCTATATAGTCGAGACGTTCTCCTTCTTTTAATTTCACCGTTTGCGCACTCCTTTTAAATATGAGGAAAGACAGACCTTTCGTTACGAAAGATCTGTCCCCCTCTGCAATAACTCGTGATTTCATGTACCTACTATGAGAAGAACCACGGTTATTCTTAATTATAGTTGTTACTTTTGATGCAAAAATGACAAACAGAACAAACAGTCGTCTCCATCTGAGCGTATACTACCATAATGAGTATTACAAACGTGGAAACCCTCTTGATATAGTCTTGCTAAATTGTCATATCCTTCACCGACAAATGACTTTTTCTTACTTTTATCATTTTTTTGTCCTTGTTCATGAGAATCATCTTGTGCCTCAAGGCGCTTACGAAGATTTTCATTTTCAATATGAAGGGATTGATTTTCTTCAATTAAATAAGCCAACTGTTCTTTTAACCCTCGTAACTCATGATGCAATTCACCTAGCCGCTCTTCTAGTTGGCTCACCTGTGTAAAAATTGCTTTTTTGTCCACGATGCTCCCACCTCATTATTCTGTGGCTTCAGACGGCACACCCTCTTTAGTCAGTAACTCATCCATTGTAAACTCAACGATTTGCTCACCATCAGCTAATTCAACTTGTATGAGCCGTTCCAACAAGTTAAGTCCGACCACTTTTCCTTTTCCTTGAGATGTCGTAATTCGTTTTCCGATGTCAGGGAGTTCTTGCTTAGCCGACTCATACATATCGTTTTCATATTTTAGACAACACATCAATCTACCACACAAACCAGATATTTTTGCTGGATTTAATGATAAATTTTGATCCTTTGCCATTTTTATAGAAACAGGTTCAAAGTCGCCTAGAAATGAAGAGCAACAAAGTACTCTCCCACAAGGACCGATCCCACCAAGCATTTTTGCTTCATCGCGAACCCCAATTTGGCGAAGTTCAATTCTCGTTCGGAAAATCGCCGCCAAATCCTTAACTAACTCTCGGAAATCAATTCGACCATCTGCTGTGAAATAAAATAAAACTTTATTTCGATCAAATGTATACTCAACATCAACTAGCTTCATATCAAGCTTATGTTCAATAATTTTCTCTGAACAAACATCAAAAGCTTTCTTTGCTGCTTCTAGATTCTCTTGAACAATTAACTTGTCTTTTGGCGTAGCAATGCGAATAACTTGCTTTAATGGAAGAACAACGTCATTTTCTTCAACTGTCTTTGTTCCAATGACAACTTTGCCAAATTCAACGCCTCTAGACGTCTCGACAATAACGGTTTCTCCTTTCTCCAACTGAAACGAACCAGGGGAGAAATAATAGATTTTGCCCGCCTTTTTAAAGCGAACGCCCACAACTTGATGCAATCTTCTATCCCTCCTGTATATTAAGCAACAACTTCTCCATCAATAGTTGAGGATTTACATTCGAAGCAAGATGTCTTTTGGCCAGAAGAACATCAGACATCTTCTTGCTAATGTTATCCTGCGAACTAGTTAGTGCTTGTTGTTGTAATAGATCAATTTGATCAATATATGTTAAAGAATTGACTTTCCCAACCTTTGAAAACAGCAGGTCTCGAAGCCATAAAAGAATCATATCTAAACCAGCATCGATTTGTGACTTCTCCTTAAAAAGAGGTAACCACTTTTCTTGTAAAGTAAAAAGAACTTGAGTTGGTCTAGCATAGAGCTCTTCCATCAATTGTATCACTACGCTTCGTGCTTGTGCAATCCAATCCGCCTCTAACAACTGCATTGCTTCATCATAACTTGTTGTTAAACTAGCCAATAAACTGGAAATTGTGCTAGAATTTCCAGCAGCCACAAGCTTGTCTAAAAAAACGGCTCGTGATAATGGTGCGAATGTTAAATGTTGGCTCCTCGAGTGGATCGTCGGTAAGACTTTGCTCCCTTGTTCTGTTAATAGAAGAGCCAACGTAAGCGTAGCCGGTTCTTCTAAAAATTTCAAAATACTGTTAGCTGCTCCAACGGTCATTAAATCTGCATGATTAACAATATAGACCTTCTTAGCAGATTCAACTCCACGGTACGAAAATTCTTTTTGCAAATGTTCAACCTGATGCTTTTTAATCGACAATCCATCTGGCTCAATCATATGTACATCTGGATGGTTACCATTTTCGATGCGTTTACAGTTCGGACATTCCAAACAAGGATTCGGTCCACTTACATTTTCACAAAAGAAGCTCTTCGCTAAATGAAGAGCTACCATTCTCTTTCCTGTTCCCTTGCTCCCTTCAAATAAATAAGCATGGGCAAGTCGATCCTTTTCCAAAGTTTTCACTAACAAATCTGTAATTCTAGGTTGTATTTCTTTTATTGTACTCCATGTTTCCATCTATAGTTCAACACCTTTAAAATTGCTCAAACTGCTCAACTGGGAGGACAAAGACAGTTGCTCCACCAACCTGGACTTCAACAGGATACGGAACATATGAATCTGCATTTCCACCCATAGGCGAAATAGGGGCAACGAGTTGATCACGACTTTGACAATTTTCTTTTATCAGAGACATCAAATCTTCTATCTTTTCGTCTTCAGTACCAATTAAAAACGTTGTATTGCCCGCCTTAAGAAATCCTCCTGTACTAGCAAGCTTTGTTGCCCGGTAATCAGCTTTCACTAGCGCATCAGACAATCTATTACTATCTTTATCTTGAATGACAGCCATTATTAACTTCATCGTGACAGCCCCTTTATTAAAGTTTTTGATCTATAAAATGATTAATCTCTTTCATCGCATCAAAAAAAACATCCTCAATCTCTTGATTAGCATTGATAAGCTTAATTCGGTCAGGGTATACATCCATCACTTTATAATATCCTTTGCGAACCTGTCTGTGAAATTGCATCTTCTCTTGATCGAGTCGATTGATTTCACGCTCATTATCATTTTTTATTCGAGATAGACCAATGGCAGGATCAACATCAAAAAACAGTGTCAAGTCTGGCAAAGATCCACATATAGCAAACTCATTAATCGCTCTTATATCATCAAACCCAATTCCTCTTGCATACCCTTGATAAGCAAGACTACTATCAAGGAATCGGTCACAAAGAACAATTTTGCCTTCCTCAAGTGCTGGAATGACCTTTTCAACAAGATGCTGTCTTCTAGCAGCTGCATAAAGCAATGCTTCTGTTCGACTATCCATTTCTGTATGTGCTACATCTAAGATAACTTCTCTAATTTGTTCAGCAATTCGAATTCCACCTGGTTCACGAGTACGAATCACGTCATATCCTTTTTCTTTTAATGCTACTTCTATTTTATCTAAGACAGTCGTTTTTCCTGCTCCTTCGCCGCCTTCTACTGTTACAAAAAGTCCTTTACTCATTCTCATCCTCCGAATCAATAACCAAAACATCTTCTAGCTGTTGTTCAACCTGAAATGTCGCACCAGCCTCTAGTAACTTATTGACTTCAACTAGTGTTTTTTTGTCAATTCTCTCACCTTGTAAGATGATAGGCACTCCAGGCGGATAAGGAATAATCGCTTCAGCAGCCACGAATCCTTCTGCCATTGTTAAAGGAATTCGTCTTTTCGGTAACTCCCTCACTTCACTCAAATTGAATTCAAGTTGTTTGATGTCCATTTCCACCTTATGAGCTTTTTTACTTAACTCTTCACTCCTCACTTCATACCCGCCAAGAGATTGTTTTATTGACTTCACCACTTCTTTATCAAGGCTATTTTGACCTAGACCAAAAACAAGTAGAACATGTTTATCATCTGCAAGCTCTGTATAAATATTGTTCTTATTAAATAGTTCTTGTAGTTCAAAACCTGTTAAGTTCGTTGTTGTCTTTATTGTAACTTTTAATGGATCGGAAAGATACCTATCGTCCCAATTTAAAATTTTGATTTGCTTAATGCTAGATAATTCTGTCTTAACCGCTTGAACTCCTGCTAATATTGTAGTTAATTCTGTAGTAGATAAACTTTCAGCATATGCCCGAGCTCCATCAAGGGATGCCATTAACAAATAAGACGGACTACTTGATTGAAACATGGCTAACGCCTCTTTTATCCTATGTCGGTAGTCGTCATTTAGTTTATGACTTATATGTAAAAATGAACTCATTGTTAGAGCCGGAAGCATTTTATGTGCCGATTGTACAACAACATCCGCTCCTAACTGTAACGTTGACGGAGGAAAAGGTTGTCCTAAACAAAAGTGGGCTGCATGTGCTTCATCTACTAACACACGTACGTGATGTTTTTTGGCTAATTTTATAATTGGTTCCACATCTAAGCTGACTCCAAAATAGTTAGGATATGTTATAATTAACCCTTTTGCATTTGGATACAGATTTAATGCCTTCTGTAACGTTTGCCGAGCAACGCCAACAGCTAATCCTGATTCCTCATCAAACTCGGGAGTCAGCAAAATGGCTGTTAATCCTGCAATTTGCAGAGCATGAAAGATGGACTTATGACTATTACGTTGCACAAACACTTGATCCCCACGGTCAAACATGCCATAGATCATAGCTAAGTTTCCTACTGTTGAACCTCCGACTAAAAAAAAAGTTTCTTTTGCTTGATATAACCGTGCTGCTGCTTGCTGTGCTTCTAGGATGGCACCTGTAGGAGCATGGAGATCATCTAATCCTGACAATTCGGTCACATCATAAGGTAAAACTGATTGAAAATTAGCGTGAATTGCATGATGAAAAACCGTTCCATTTTTATGTCCTGGTACATGAAAAGAAACCGGATGATTCCTTATGTGCTGTTGTATAGCCTCTACTAAAGGAAGGTTATTAGACTTCAACTATATTAACTCCTTTTACTCTCTAATAAAAAAATATTGCTTGAACTACAATAATACTTCACCTTTTTTTAATTGTTAAGAAACTGAAAAGAGCTTCTAAAATTTAAGGGTAATACAATAATGATACAACAAAAAACCAAGTATAAAAATCTACGCGATTTCACACTTGATTTCTTTTGTTTCTACACATTTTTAGAATTACAGATTAAGCTACTTTTTATTTCCGAATAAAATTTGAAGATAAATTTCTCATTTGTTTTACTAACGTATGATACATTAGATCATTTTCATCTAGTTCAACAATTTTATTTTCGCAAGTAAAACAAATAAAGGAATTTGCGATGTGCAATCCTTCTTCTTTCCTTTTGTTACATATAACACAATTATCTCCTAGCCGCATTTTCATGATACTAGTCTTCGGCATCTCCATCACCCCTGACATCATTATCGGCTAATGAATCAACTTTCATACCTATCTTTCTTTTAATCTATTCTTTCCTATGTAGTTTTGTGCCTATCCCACCTAAAAATTTAACAAAAGTTGCATGTTGTTTTAGGCAATTTTTTTATCAAGGTGTAAATTGGTTTATGAGATGTTCCACATTATGCAGTTCTCTCCCTTCCTCCTTCCCTTGTGCGGTAGAGCCTGGCAACTTCGGGACAAAACTCTTTTGCGCCTTGAACAGTCTGTTTATGCGCACAAAAAAGACAATCCAATTGGATTGTCTTTTATCTGCCTGGCAACGTCCTGGCTCGCCATTTCTCTTCTACGGGGA